>NZEQ01000053.1 GCA_002689105.1 Verrucomicrobiales bacterium
ATGCTCTGAACGATGTCGAGTTGAGGGTAGGGTTTCGTGTCATGGGGGTCGGTCCACGACGACAGCACGCGAGCGACCCGTCGTTGGAGCGCCATGTGCTTTCGTCCCATGCAATCGCCTCAATCGTCTTCCTTCACCAAGGCTTCGGCTTCATCAAGTCGCATTTCAGCCAAACGACCTTCGACCTCACCGAGTTCTTCTTGACAGCGCTTGAGCAAGGCCGTTCCTTCCTCAAACATGGCCAAGGTCTCGTCAAGATTTTTTCCACCTCGCTCAAGCTGGGTCACCAGGTCTTCCAGTCGTCGCAAGGCTTCGTCGTAGGTCATCGTTTCTTCGGTCATCGTTCTTCCTCCAGGGGTTCAATGGTGTGCACGTCGGCGGCGGCGTGGCCGTCGGCGAATTGGAGTTGGATGGTTTGCCCTTCTTTCAGGTTCGCCACATCGGAGATGACGCCCCCTTTGTCGTCTTGCACCATGGAGTAGCCACGCTCCAACACCCGTTTCGGGTGGGCGGCGTTCAAGGTGGCTTCAAGTTGGGCCAACCGCTGCTTTCGGCGTAAAACCGTGGTCTCCATGCTTCGCTGGATACGGTGGTTGAGGTGGCTCAGTCGTTCTTTGGCCGAGTAGATGCCCTTGCCGGGCGCATGACGCAATTGGTTGGCCAACAGAGCAAGATGTTGGCGCAACTCCTGCAAGCGTCGTTGCATGGCGCCTTCAATCCGAACATCGAACTCGTCGAGCAATTGAACCATGGCTTGGCGTTCGGGAACGAGCCGTTCGATGGCGTTGGACGGCGTGGAAGCTCGGACGTCGGCGACGAGGTCTGAAACGAGATGGTCCTGTTCGTGGCCAACGGCTGAGATGATGGGCACGGTGCTGGCAAGAATGGCTCGAACCACCGGTTCAAGATTGAAGGCCCAGAGGTCTTCGGGCGAGCCACCGCCACGCCCCACGATGACGGCATCCACGGGGGGTAAACCGAGCCGCAAGGCCACCTCGGGGCGTGCAAGGGCGCGTGTTACGGCCAAGCCCCGAACGATTTCTTGGGCCGCGTGTTCTCCTTGAACAAGCACCTCGATGACGGTTGTTCGCAGGCCCGGCCATCGGTCGGTCATGAGTTGACGCATGTCGGAAAGAGCCGCTGAATCAGCCCCGGTGACAATGGCCACGTGCTTGGGCAGCAACGGCAAACGGCGAGAGGGAATGTCCAGTGAACCTTCAGCACGTAGCGTCTCAATGAGTTGGCGTTTCGCCTCTTCCATGGCACCGAGCGTTTGGACGGGTTGGATGCGAGCGACCACGATTTGCAAGCGTCCACGCTTCGGCCACACGTCCACGCTGCCGATGATGATGACCTCGCTACCGACCTTGATGGACGGGTCCACGCGTAGGCGAGCGCTGCGCCACATCACGCAGTCCATTTGCCCGTCATCATCTCGCAACGTGAAGTAGATGTTCCCGTTGTGAACGCTCCACGAAGAGACCTCGCCCTGAAGCGCTTGGTGTTGAAACAACGGGTCGTTCTTGACCGTGTGTTGGACCAGTCGAGCGAACTGCCCGATGGGCAGCGGGCCCGTCGTCGTTTCATGACCCGCTGACATGGTCGTATTGTGGCGTCAAGGGTTCTTGAAGCATCGGGCCCCTACTCTCGGCTGTGTTGAGGCGGTGGGCGAAGGGGAAAAGGATAAGTGCAAATCATGAGGAATTTAATTTATGGACGAATTTTCTGAATTGGAATTCGACCTTTCAAAGCCCATAGATGAATTAACCAATGCATACCATCGCCAACAGGCGATTGACCAATTCGCTCCTCGATACGAGGTGAAACCGGTGAAAAGCAAGAACCACAAAGGGTTCTATCGGNTGGGAAAAATGCCTGATTTCGATGATAAAGNTGAGAAGTATGATTATCTCGTTAAGCGTTTTGCAGAGGACACNTATGGCGACGCTGATTTTCCCAGTTGGGCACTTTTGGTTCTTTTTTCACCTTTCATCGCTTTGTTCGTTGTCCTCTTGATCTTCACCGCAGCCACTCTCATTCCAATTCTTCTCGTGGGGATACCATTGTACGCATTGTCTCATTTCGCCTCGATTTTCTTCTACAAGGCCGGTTTTTTTCCCAGCAAATCGTTGACCGCCGTTGAGCATTTGTATGTTCACTCAGATGGGAGGGTTGTCGTTCCGATAGGTGGTGATTTGAAGCCGTTTAACTTTGAAGTCAATGAAAAAATGAAATTGGTTACACACTACCACGAGGGTGTATGGCAGTCTGTTTCGATGGTCCACCGCAGAAGGCAGTATTTTCAGTTAAAGTCCGACTACCACGGACGGGCGCACCTTGATGTGCAAGAGGTTTACACTTTCCTTGAGGGTTTTGGATTGAGAACGGAAGTTCGACACACAGTTTCCGATAGCGGCGGAGGCGGAGGGGGCGATTGACCTTGACCGGTCTCAAGGGTCTTCTTCCGTTTCGTTTTTTCGGGCTTCCTTGCGCATCAACCGTTCGTGAGCCTGTCGGGCTTCGACCTCTTTGAGTTTGAGTTGGATGCGGGATTTGAGGAACATCACGACGATGACGATGGCGGCGATGTCCACGACCAAAATCAACCAGTTGTCGGCGAGCCACTCCCCGAACATGACGTTCCCTCAAATCGGTGGACGAATATCGATGTCAACATCGCCCCGGGGTTTGCCAATACAACCGAGCCTCGCCCCTTCTTCCACCAACCAGTCATCCAGGCCGGGGGGGAGTGTTTCGGGAAGCGGGACTTCACCGAGAATCAGGCTGACCATGCAGGTGCCGCAAGTGCCTGACGTGCAGTTCGTTGGTAGGCGGATGCCGCAGGCTTCGGCGTGTTCAACGATGGTTTCACCCGGGTTGACGGCGCACTGGCCGAGCAGATGCGGCCCTTTCAAGAAGCGAATGACCGGCGTGGGCGGTGAGTCGGATTCTGGCGTCGCATCGGCGGTCAGGGAAGCCGGGCTTGCGGACATGGGCAAACGCCTCAACGTGCTTTTTCTCGGGTCCAACGACCGGTTTGCTTGTTGAAGAAGAGTCCAGCCTTCTTCATCCACTTGTTGAATTTGGTTGCACCGGCTCCCGTTCGCAGGATGAAGTCCTCTCGGTCTTCTTGGGCTTGGATGTAATCCTTGGCAGCGAGGGTCTGNTCAATCCAGTCGTTGATGTCCATGAGGCCACCAGCGACCACGCTTTCTTCCACCACTCGAGTCATCTCATCAGCGGTCGCACCGGTTTGCTCAAGGTCCTTTCGAATGAGGTCGGAGACCGAGGAGAAGTCCATGCTGGCTGGCTTGGGTGGCACCGGGTTTCGTGGCGGCTTGTCGGGGTCGATGACAATGCGGGTCTCGTCCAAAATCGCCTCGACATTGACGGCCAAATCGGGGGTGAAACTGGTTTCGCACTCCCAGCAGATGAACGCCCATGCGTCGGGCTGGTCGGGGTCTCGGGATTGACGAGGGTCCAACTCATCACCGCATTCAGGGCAAGCGTGGAAGATGAGCCCAGGGACGTGTTGTCGTCGGAAGTCCACGATGTCTTGGGGCGTGCCCTCAAGTTCGAGCATCTCATGGTCTCGAGCGGCTTCAAGCCCACGGGTTTCGAGTTGGTCTCGAATCTTGACCTTCTGGTCGTCCTTGCCTTCATCGTGAAGGTTGTTTTCGAGCTTGACGATGAGTTCCACGGTCTTGCCGAGGCGGTTCATGATGAGTTTCTGGGCACGGAAGGCTTCGACCTTGGCGATCTTGAGGCGTTCTTTTTGCTCAGCGAGTTCGGTGAGGACGTCCTTCTGCTTGCGCTGGAATTTCATCTCTTCAATNCGAGATTCTTGCTTCTTTTCAGGAGCGAGGACTTTGGAAAGGAAGCGTTCCTTGCCGTGAGATTGCGGTCCCGCGGAGATGATTTCAATGACACCTTGGGCGATTTCTTCCTTGAGGCCGTAATTCTCGACCAGCATGGTTTTGTCGATTTTCTTCAAATCGCCAATTTTCAAACCTGCATCGGCAAGTTGGTTGGCCGTGGTATCGTCAATACCTCGGCGGAGCAGTGCAAGATAGGTGTCCTTCTTTGCCATACAAATCCCCCCGACAAGTTGAGGCGAGCAGACACTCCTAAGAAAAGTCTCTCCCCAAACCGTTCATTCATGCGACCCGTCTTGAAGGTTCACGCCTCTTCTTCGCAGGATGCAAAATCAACCCCCAAATCGGCCCACTCGTCCAACTCAAAGGTTTCCGGTCGGCGCTGAAGACGCGGGTCGCGTTCCATCGAAGCGTAGGCTCGCTTCCAGCGGGTGGCGTGCCACCCGGGAATACGACTCAAGCGTCGCGGCGGGCTTCGTAGGGTTCGCTTGAGTTTCTTGCGCCGTTGCTCAAACGCCGCCCGAATCATTTGGACCAGCAGCCGGCGGTCGCAAGGCCATTCTTCCCCGTGAGGCGTCATTCGAAGCAACCTCGAATGCACCTTGGGCATTGGTGAGAAGGCATGCGGGCCGACACGCTCGCCCATTTCAGCATCAAAATCCAGGGCCACGACCATGCCGAGGGAACCCACATCGCTTTCGTATTCCATCACGACACGCTCGGCGAATTCCTCCTGCACCAACATCACGATGTCCTCGAGGGGGGTGGTTTTCGGGTTTCGATGGTAGCGGGTGATGACGTCGATGAGGGGTGAGGAAATTTGGTAGGGAATGTTGGCAACAACTCGGGTGATGTCAGCGGGCCACGAGACGTGGAGCGCATCGCCCTCAATGAGCGTGAGAAGGTCATCAGCCATGGCATCTGCAAAGACCGAACGGAGGTGGTCGCATGCTCCGCTGTCCAATTCAATGGCCGTAACTTTGCATCCTTTGGAAAGGAGAACCTCGGTCAGCGTTCCCGGGCCGGGACCGATTTCCAGCACGTGGTCTTCCACGTCCACTTCAGCCCATTCAACGGTGCGTTCGAGGACGTCGTCGTGAACGAGAAAATGTTGGCCTAAGGCCTTGTTGAACGGCTGCTTGGCGCGGAGTGCATCGACCAGACGGCGAGCACCCTTCATGCTTCCACCGGGAGGAGAAGTTCGGTCAGACGAGGTACGAGCGTCTTGTCTTCAATCTCTTCAACGAAGCGCTGGGCCAAGAGTTCGGCCCCCTTGATCTTGGCCAAGGCGTTGAGTTCGTCCATGGAAGCGAACACGCCCACTTGGTCGCGGGCCTTCACCATGTTGCGAGCCTTCACGGGACCAACATCGGGCAGCAATTCGTAGGAGTGCTGCTTGAGTGACATCGGTCCTGCCTTGTTGTAGAACTCATCCACAAAGTACTGGGCGTGTTCTTCGATGAACAACTGCACCAGCGATGGCAAATCCTGCCGGGCCATGTTCGACATTTTGTCGAGATGTGCCATGCCGATGATGGCGGCGACATCGGTTCGCTTGGAGGCGTCTTTGCCGATGTAGATGCGCTGATTGACGGTCATGACGTCGCTGCCCTTGAGCTTGAGGCGACAGAACGCCAGGCTCTTTTCGGCCATGGCGGTCGCAATACCGGTGCCAGCATCGTGTTCGAGAATGCGGGCGTAGGTCTCGGTTTTGAGGGCCTCAGGTTCAGGACGAGGTTGGTCNCGACGACCTTGGCCACGACCACCTTGTCGGCGTTGTTGACCGCCTCGGTTGCCACCACGCTGNCCGCCACCTTGTCGGCGTTGTTGACCGCCTCGGTTGCCACCACGCTGCCCTCCGCCTTGCCGACGCTCTTGCGATGGGTCGGGTTTGGGTTGTGGCTTGGGGACTTCTTGTCGCCCTGTGGCCGCTTTCAAATCGTATCTTGAGAGGTCAGGAGCGTCCTTCTTCCGAGGTCCGGAAGGGGTTTTGATTTGGCGCCTTCGCCGTTGGTCTGACATCGAACATCACCTGTGGGGGGATGCGAAACGCATCAAATGACTTGGCGCACGATTTCAAGGACAGCGTCAATTTCGCTGTCTTCAATCACGATACGCTTGGAGCCGAACACCGCCTTCACGTCTTCAGGTGAAGCGGGCATGAGTTCAGCGAGTTTGGCGGCAAGGTCAGGGTGCTTGGCCATGGTCTCAACTTCGAGGAGTTTGGATCGGAGTTCTTCGAACACTTCAGGCTGCGTTGGGACGCCGTTGCGTGCATCGCTTGCGGCCCACTCAGCGTGTTGCAGGGCCCACTTTTGTTCGTACTTCAACGAGCCACGTCGCTCTTGAGCGTCATAGAGCATCTCACGGACGGTGGCGAAATCCAGGAATCGGTCTTCTTCGGTCATGATACATCCCTCATTCGAGTGGGCGGAGGTGCTCTGGGCGAGCGATAACGGTCTTTTGCATGTTGCCGTCTTTGACGGCGACGATCCATGCCACACCTTGGCGCTTCGTGATGAAGCCGGTGCGACCGTGGAAGCGGCGATGAGGCATACCGCCTTGTTGACCACCGTCGAGAACGATGGCGACGCGGTCGCCTTCCTCGTACTGGTGCATCACACGGCGGATGTTCAAGCGGCTGCGTTCGTTCTTTCGTCGTCGCAAAATGCTACGAGTTCCGACTCGCTGACCCTTTGAGCGCTTCATTTTCTTCGCCTCCAATGTTCCAAATCAGCGCAAGCGCCTCTTCGGAGCAAGTTGCCGACCCACCATCCCCATATAAGCACCGCGACGGGAACGAGCGACCTCAAACAGCGCCTCAGTCGGCGTGGATGTCGCCCACGTCCAACCAAATCACGTTGCACTTGGCTTTGATGAGGGCCGCCATGGAAGGTTGTGTGCGCCCGCTGTCGCCGTGAATGGTTTCCTTGACGTAGGTGCCAGACTCGCAACGCAGGGTGATTTCGATTTCACGCTGTCCGTCTTCGTTCACCTCGATGAAAGGCGAGTGCGCTTCAAACACGGTTCGCTTTCGAATCAAATCCGAACGTCGATGCGAGACGCGTTCGGGTGTGCGCTGGGCCAATTTCATGCCGTTGAGCCCCTCGACCACCTTGAGGATGGTCTCGTCATCGGGCAGTTCAAACACGGCAGGAGCAGGAGGAAGGGCCGCCAGAAGGCGTTCGATGAGCTCGTCTTTCTTCCCGGTCTTGGCCAGGCCGTGGGTTTCAGCCAGGGCCACAAGTTCTGCTTTCTTCATGGCCTTGAGTTCCTTTTCGCTTGGTCCGGCCACGGGGACCTCGATGGTGGTTTCCAGCGGTTTGGTGCGGTCGGCGTTCTTGTCGCCTCGGCGTTGTCGACGTCGCTTTTTACTGCGGTTTTGTACGTCTTCTTTGGTCATGTCAACCGGGGCGGTTAAGACGGCGTATTCCGCTTCGTTCATCGGTTCAATGGCGAAGCGGATGGTGTAGGATTTCTCAGCAGGGGTGTCTTTGATGCGAACAACTTCACTGCGCGAAGAGGGTCGTATGGAAGAGACCTCGACCGAACCGCCCGCCATTTCATTGATGATTTCGGCGAGCTTTTCAGCGTTGAAACTGCGCTTCTTCGGCTCCTTGATTTCGAGCACAAAGGGACGCCCTCGGCCCAAGCATCGCACGTCGATGTCTTCGCGACCCATGCCGTGGAAGGCGTGTTCGGTGCCTTGGAAGATGTCGAGCATGGGGTTGCCCACGAGGTCCTGTACGCTCTTCTCGTACTGCAGGCCCGTTTGGTTGCAGCGCTCGCAGCCGCGACCTTTGCAGGCTCGGCATGGCCAGCGTGTTTGGGGGATGCCTCGCTCGAGTTTCCGGTAGCGTCCGTAGACGTAGACGGCCCGTATGTCGAGTTCCACCGTCAGCGTGAGCACATCGATGAGCGCCAGCACGTCAGGCTTGTCGCTGACCATCGTGATGCCGTCCAAGCGTTCACTCAATCGCTTGCCGATTTCGTTGACCAGCGAGGACTTGAGCGGATCTGAGCCACCGGCGCCAAGACGTTTGCGAAGTTTTTCCTCTTCCTCCATCTGGTCCTTGGGGATGCGCGCTCCAAGTTGGAGGCGGCTGATGTCGTAAGGTTTGATGGCGTCAAAAATGATGTCGGCGAGCAGGTCCACCTCTTCGAAGAGGTTCTCGCAGAAGGGGCAGAGCGGTTCGTCTTCCCGGATGGTGCTCAGGTGTGAATCTTGTTCCACCACCGATGCACGCACGCCTTTGCCTGCGTCTTCCAGCGATTGGCCGTACACCCGCTTTCCACCCACGCGACCCAAGCAAGCATCGCAAGTGCCTTGGCGAACCAGGTGTTTAAGGCCAGCCGGACGGGGTGCACGGGGAATTTCTTCGACGTGGGTGCCCAGTTGCATGGCGACTTCTTGCTGGTGGGCCTCGTCGTCCTCCACCGGTTCAACGTCGTCCCATAGGGAGTAATCGGTTTCGCCAAATCCGGCGTTGGCGTACTTCATCCAGTCGTCTTCATCGTCGTCGATGTCTTCGGCTGTGTCGGGTTCGTTGCCTGCCATGTCGCCACCACCTTCCCGGGGTCAACCCCAAAGACGGCAAGATAAGCGCAGGCTCAACCCTTGATGAAGTCACCGATGAATCCGAACTCACTTCTGGTCCATGTAGGCCAGCACGCCGGCCACGATGGAGAGCACGCCGCCCAGCAGGGCCATGTACGCACCCTTGCCGATATTGGTCAAAGACCAAAACAGCGTACCTGCTCCAAACAACAACAGCGCCGCGATTATCATCACGCCGGCGGCGAAACCGGCCCACTTGCCGAGGCGCTCAATGTTGCCGGGCAGTTCACGGCCAACCGCAGTGGTGGCCAACAAACCGGTTCCAAGCAGGGCAGTGATTGAACCCAGCCCCAGAATTAAACCTGTCCTGGATTCATCCAATGTCGAAAGGTCCTCATTCCAGGAGTCCACCTCAACGTAGTACCCCACATTACTGCAAATTCTTTGGGACGAAACCAACGCCCACCGCTGAAAGTCCAAATTGGATGACGTATCATAAACAAAAAGAATCAGAGCATAGTTTTCCAAAAACACCCTAATGTTCTTGCAAAAGTTCTCATGGCTGCTCACAAAGACAACGTCCAACTCGTCGACGGACTTGTTCTCCGCCGCTGCGGCTTCCATGTCGTCAGCAAACCACACGTACGCCATCGCTTTGCACTGGTCCGTCGCATCTGCTTGGGTGATTCCATTCAAGGGCACGGCTTCTGCGCAATTGGCTCGGATGGGGCTCAGGCCAGCGCTCAAGCCGATGGTTTTGTTGTCCTCTCCCATGGCCATCCATTCGTGATTGAACTGGGCTGCCACGCTGAGCAGCGCGCCAATCAACAGCAGGGCAACGGCTGCGTATGCCTTGACCGGCGACGATCCGGCATTGACCTCGGGCTGGTTGGGTGGGGGGGTGTCGCTGAGTCTTGAGGCATCGGGGATGAATTCGGGGTAGTGTTGGCGAGTGTAGGCGAACGCATGCATAGGTGGATAGCCCAGAGCAAGAACCTGCTCGTAGTAATCTTGGGCTGCGCTCATTAACGGTGCTTCGAATTGATTGCTCAATACATTTTCTCCGTCCAACCCGTTTGTTCGGTTGGTTGAATCATTGGGGTATTGCCGTGTGTGAAATTTCACCTCAAGACGAGGCTGAGAAGCAACCAGCGAAGGGCTCACTTCTGGTCCATGTAGGCCAGCACGCCGGCCACCAGACCGAGCACACCGCCAAGCACCGTCATCCAAACGCCCATGCCAAGGCTTGTCTCAGCGACGGATTCGGGCATCAATTGCGACCACGCCAGAACAGCGAGAAGCGCCAATGCTCCCGCAGCCATCGCAGCCCATTTGCCGTGCTTTTCGGCTTCAGCGGGCAGGCTGCGACCGATGGCGCCTGCACTGAGCATCACGGTCCCGAGCAAGGCACCGATGGTGCCGAGCCAAAGAATGAGACTGGCCATTCCTCCTGCACCAGGGGCTTCGAGGCACGTGTCTCGAGCATCTTCTGCGCTTTCCCGGGACCACCCGTTTTCGGTCTGCATGGTGAAGAGGTTGTTGCAGTAATCCTCGTACTCACCGGTAATGACATCGCCCACGCCTTCCCCATCTTTGGGATAGGAGGTTTCCATCCAATCCTCTGAGTACATCCTGTAGGTGCTTTGCTTGCATTCTTCGACGTCTTCATCAAATGAGCAGTCATTCCTGATGGTGGTGAGCCCCGTGCTCAATCCATCCTGGTCGTCAAACGTGACCCACGCATGACTGAACTGCCCCGCCATCGAGAGAAGTAAGGCAAACACGATACAGGCCACAGCGGCCCACATCATCGGTGTTGTACCGCCGGCGGGTAGCGGGGTGGTGGCCAAGGGAGCGTAGGCGTTGGGTGCCGTTGCAGCCGGAGCGGCCACGGGTGCGACAGGTGCGGCAGGTGCCGCTACAGCAGGCGCAGCTACCACGCCGGGGAGGGCCACGTTCTGTGCAACAGGAACAGCCTGTTGAGAAACGGGCGTCATCACGGGAGGGGCCACGGCTTCGGCCACGCCGGGAATGA
>NZEQ01000054.1 GCA_002689105.1 Verrucomicrobiales bacterium
GTCGGTTCCATTCAACACCTTCATCTCCTTCCAGACTTCCACGATCGCCTCGAACAAGCAGGCTTTGATGTGACCGTGCCCGTTGGTGGAGCTCGACTCTCCTTCCCGGGCCAAGTACTCGGATGCAATTACTCAGGCGACGACCCTTCCATTGGCCACTACCTCTTCCTTGGGAGTGGTGATTTCCACCCCATCGGTTTGGTCCTGCACACCGGCAAGCCCCTTGCCATGCTGGACCCTTACACTGGCGAAGCAGAAGAGATGTCCTTGCAGCGCATTGAACGCATCCTCCGTCAGCGTTTTGGCCTCATCATGAGCGTTCAAGACGCCAACTCCTTTGGTATTCTCATCGGCGAAAAACCCGGACAAATGCGACGTACGCTCGCCCTCCGCATGAAGCGCATGCTGGCCAAGCACGGGAAGAAGGGCTACTTGCTGGCTCTCGAGCATGTCGGACCCGAACTCATTGACTTCTATCCCGTTGATGCCTTTGTCAACACTGCTTGCCCGCGTATCGCCATCGATGACGCCGTCAAGTACCGCAAGCCGCTCATCACCCCGTTTGAGCTTGAAGTCGCTCTGGGCGAAAAGAAATGGGAAACCGGATACCAATTCGATGAGATTCCCTGAACCGACTCCAAGAAGCAGGTTTGGAACCTCGGTTTGAGACCACATCTTTTAGAACGGTTGACATCAGCATTCCCTTGATATGGCAGACTATCTTGACCGAATCGGCGCTGGGCTCATCATCGCCCACCCAGAGCGGTTGGATTTTGACTTCGTTCCTGAGGAACTGGTGGGCAGAGAGGAGATTCAGCGTGAATTGGCCTCAAAATTTTCCAACGTAGCGACCCCAGAGGGCGCCGCTAGAGCCGTCATCACCGGCCCCGTTGGAAGTGGCAAAACGGTGCTCGCCAAGACCTTCTGCCGTGACCTTCAACGCCATCTCTCCGGAAAACGAGAGCTCAAGGTGGCTCACATCAATTGTCGAAACGCTTCGACCAGCATGCGAGTAGCGCAACGTATCCTGCANCAGTTTGACCCGGGACATCCGGACCGNGGGCTTTCTCTTGGCGAAATGCTCCTCAGTCTGCGAAAAATGCTCCGTCGAACATCCACGCATCTGATCGTGGTGTTGGACGAGGTCGATCACATGCTGCGTCGTTCGGGCGACGAATTGCTGTATCAACTCCTCCGAATTGACGAAGATCAAGACGGCACCGGCACCTTGTCGTTGATGCTCATCAGCCAAGAGCAGGTCCTTGATGTGCTTGAAACAGCCGTGCTTTCGAAGTTTGGCCAGTCCAATCATTTGCGCATTCAACCTTACACTGTTGATGGATTGGAAGCCATCGCTCGCCANCGGGCGGAATTGGCCCTGGTCCCNGGAACATGGAGCGACGCCACCGTACGATTGCTGGCTGAGCGGGCGGCGGGCAGCGGCGATGCACGAAGAGTCATCGAATACCTCAGCAGCGCCGCAGAGCGTTGTGAGTTCCGACAAGACGGTCATACCGAGCAGGTCATCACGGTTGAAGACATTCACGCCATGAGCGATACGGTGGCCGTCGACACGCAAACACGGCTCGAAGTGGTGGACGACCTTCCGGCTCAAGGCATGCTGGTCTTGTTGGCTATGTGCCGACGACTTCGAACCGAGGAAAGCATGACCATGGGCGATGTCGAACGTCTTTACGCCGTGGTGTGCGAGGAATACGACCAAAAACCAAAGAGTCACACAACGCTTTGGAAATACGCCAAACAAATCGAACGCGAGGGCGTCATCAGCACCCGCGTGGCCACTGTACCCGGCGGGCGTGGCCGCACCACCCATCTGAGCATGCCGCACTTCCTCCCCGCAGACATCGCAAGCCGGCTTGAATTGCTCATACCTAAGCGACTTCGCCGGCGTTGAAGCCCGCAAGCGAGACGATGGGGCTAAATACGGGTCTTGAGTCGGAGAAATCCCGAGAGGTGCTCCTATGGCAGAATTCATCGCAGTGGTCAANGATACAGACCCCAAGAACGGCGGAAAGTCGTACGCCCTGAAAATCACTGGAAACAACCACGCTCAAATGCTCGGAAAGCGCATTGGCGATGTGGTGGACGGCCTCTTCGTTGGCGAAGGCGACAAGACCCTCTCTGGCTACAAACTCGAAATCACGGGTGGCTCGGACAAAACCGGAACCCCCATGCGTCGAGACCTTGAAGGCGGCAACCGCCAATCGATTCTCGTGACTCAATCCACCGGATACAAGGGTGAAGTGGTTGTTCACAAGAAGAAAGGCGGCGACAAGAAGCGTTTCCGATACAAGCCTGATGGCCTTCGCAAGCGACGAAACTTCCGTGGAAACACGGTGACGCAAGACACCCGTCAAATCAATCTCCGAGTGGTTGAGTCTGGAAAGAAGCCGCTCGCCACCATCCTCGGCGCCGAGGGCGAGGAAGCATCGGAGTGAACCCGAGAGGGTAATCGCAGCACATGAGGAGGGGGAAGCATGGCACGAAAGCTTCCCGCTCAACCCGAAGTCAACATTGGCTTGGTCGGCCACGTCGACCACGGAAAGACCACCTTGACACAGGCGCTCTCTGGCGTTTGGACCGACACGCATTCCGAGGAACGAAAGCGAGGCATCTCCATCAAACTCGGCTACGCTGACACGGCCTTCTACAAGGACGACAACGGACGGTTCTACGCCACCGGGAAGCGACCTGATGGTGGTAAAGACGTGGAAAAAGAACTCGAGCGAGTTGTTTCCTTTGTCGATGCGCCCGGCCACGAGACGCTCATGGCCATCATGATCACCGGCGCATCCATCATGGACGGTGCCATGCTGATGGTCGCTGCCAACGAGACCTGTCCACAGCCCCAAACCCGTGAACACCTCATGGCGTTGGAGATTGCTGGTATCAAAAACATCGTCATCGTTCAGAACAAAATCGATCTTGTCTCAAAAGAGCGTGCGATGGAATCGCACGCTGAAATCAAAGCATTCCTGAAGGGAACCATTGCCGAGCAGGCTCCCATAATCCCGGTTTCAGCTCACCACGACGTCAACCTTGACGTGTTGATTGAAGCCATCGAAGCAACCATTCCAACACCTGACCGGTCGGAAGACAAGCGTTCCATCATGCACGTTGCTCGCTCCTTCGACATCAACCGGCCGGGCACACGGCCAGCCAAATTACGAGGCGGTGTCATCGGTGGCAGCATCGTGGAGGGTGAATTTTCCGAAGGCGACGAAATCGTCATTGGACCAGGACGGAAAATAGAGAAGGGCAACAAAGCGACTTGGGAGCCCATCGAAGCCGTTGTCAGCACCATGCAAGGTGGCGGCCTCAACCTCGACACCATGCACGCTGGAGGCCTCTGCGGCATGGCCACGTTCCTCGACCCCTCCATCACAACCTCCGACAACCTGTCCGGCCAGGTCGTCGCTCGCAAGGGTGACCTTCCCGAAGTGCACACCAAGGTTTCCATCAGCGTGAACCTCATGTCCCACATGGTGGCAGGAGACGGTCAAGCACCGGAAAAGATTCAGCCGCTTCGAAACAACGAGATGCTCATGCTCAACGTGGCCACGGCGACTTCTGTTGGGACCACGCGAAACGCCGAAAAAGGCCGCACTGACCTCGAATTGCGCCTGCCAATTTGTGCAGATAAAGGCCAACGAATCTCGCTCTCCCGCCGAATCGGTTCCCGCTGGCGCTTGATTGGCTACGGTACCATCGAGTGAGGGTCGCTGATGCAGCATGTGCTCATCGATGCTTGCGGTTGGGTCGCCTGCATGGATGCACAACTGAATGTCCAAGCCGAGATGGAAGCGCTTCTGGGACCTTGCACCTGGGTGTTGTTGCCCAGTGTTGAACGAGAACTTCAGCGCCTCGCCAATGAACTGGGCAAAAAGAAACCTCTTCTCCTCGACCTGCTTCAAAGCAGATCGCTGTACCACGTGGTTGAAGAAAGCGGTCATGCCGATGATGACCTCTTTGCTTGCGCCCAACAAAACCAATGGGCAACCCTCACGGTGGACACCCAACTCAAGCGTCGACTTTACGAAGCAAATCTACGCGTTCTGGAAGTTCGTCAAAACAACCACATGCACTTGGTCGACGCTCTATAGAGCGATTATGGGAGCGTGAATAGAACGTCATCCCCGTGCCCGTCAAGCCATCCAATCTTCACACCTGCATCAATCCAAGCATGAGCATAGTTGATCGCTCCAAAGGCCCGAACAAGGTCCCCCGTGGTCAAGAAATGCTGGGCGTCTGAAGCATAATCATCCGCCATCCTCATCATCGTCGCCAGATGCATGCCCTCTGGGCTTTCAGCCTCCACCAGGGGAGTCGCCTTGGCTCTGGCTCGCCGAGTGATATCGAGGTACGATGCTACGCGTTCAACCGTAAGGGTTTGGAGATCTTCGCTCATTCACCGCCCTCCTTCTGTCGCTTGAGGAGCCGGCGTGCGTCTTCTGCCCGGCCGAGCGCCTCGTAGAGTTCAATGGCCAAGGACAACTTGCCCATATCCTCTGCTTCCTGAGCGCGGAGGAACATTTGACGGCGCTCCTCCCAATTACGAGCCATGGCCGCATCGGCCGCTGCTTTGTAGCGACCCTCACGTTCGGCATCAGCAAGGTGGGGTGCTGTCCATCGACGAACCAATCCGTCTCGAGTAGCGGTAGCCATGGCATCCGGTGTGCACAAGACGAGTAAATCACCCAGGTTCATGCCCTGAGTGAGCGGTGTTTCGCCGCCCTCTTCGTTCGATTCTGTCATGGAAAGGAGGTGCCCTTCAATCCCCAGCACCCACCATCCGTCTCCGGTTCGTACCGCACTCATCGGCTCAACGCTGTCGTATTCCAACCGGTTAAGGGCGTCCCACCCAAACGGATGCGGAATACCCTCCCAAAGACCTCCATCGCTGCTCTGCAGGAGTAAACGCCCATCTGCAAGGGAAGAGCACCAACTCCAAGGACGCTCTTCTAGCCTGCGTTTGCGATCCTCTCCCGTCAGTCGACCACACCAGAGATGTCCTTCAGGGTCTTGCCAAAGAAGGTGCTCTCGGTCCAGCCATCCAATGAGTCGTCGGACGGGTCCGCTTTCCACGCGGCGAATACCTCGGCCGTGTTGTGAGAAGAGATGGATTTCGCCACGACGTCCCGCAAGGGCCCATCCACCTCCGGGTCGTGGCCGGAGGTCACTAAATCCTCCAGGTGCACTGCGGCCCTCGTTCACCATCGAACCATCACCGGTGTTCATCAAAAAGAAACCATGAGCAGCGAGGATGCCCACCGTGCCTTGCGATGCACGAGCTGCATGGACTTTGAACGGAACATCGACAGCCCATCGCGACGAGCCATCTGCCTCGAGAAGTTCCAAACGCAGACCTGAGCTGACCAACAGGCCACCCTCAACGGCTGCGAGGGCGGCAATACGGCCCTGNGCCTGCCATGACCATGCGACGTTCCATGTCATTGGACACCACCTCCATCAAGGGCNCCCCAGGCAATCAATTGGGCCCGTGCGGCTTGAGTAAGCGAAAACTTGCGTGAGCGACCTACCTGCCGGACTTGAAGAATCCCATGTTTCAGTAATCGGTTGCTGATTTGTGAAAGCCTGGCTCTTTTGATGCGGAGGTGTTGAAGCATGGAGGAATCAGAAGGAGAATAATCGCGCTCTTGAGCAATAGCGACCACATAGCCCTCAGAAGGATTCAGGGAGCCTAATACCAACGGATTGAGGCCGTGAATCTCTTTGGGACCCTGACGCTCTTGAAAACGCTCTTCAAAGAAAGCAACCAGAGCCTCGTGGGATGATGCATGAACGGAGGGCTGCATCAAGGCCATCATGGCTTGAAGGGTATCAAGAACAGTGGCTTCCATCGCAGGGGCCTTGTATGAAACATCTTGAGCATCCTCTGGCTCTTCAAAGTCAACATGATGGTCATCAACGATGCTGTCCTCCACCATTCCGACTTCATCGTGGAGCATAACGGCGGATTCTTCTTCGGGAACAGGATCGGCAGGCGATGGAGAAAGTAAATCCCCATCAACCCAGTACTGATTGCCGTCAAAGGAGGCCACCAACTCATGTTGACNTTCATCGTCGTTTTTTCGTTCCTCTGCACCTCGTACGGTGTCCTTACCACGTTGCGCAATCCCCCGGAACATTCCTGAGAGTTGGGTGGTGGATGAGGCAGCGACGGCGTCTGCATCNATGATCGGAGGGTTGAACGGGCTTTCTTGGAGTGGGTCATCTGAATTTTTTTCTTCGTCCAACCGGCCGATGTCCAAATCAAAATTGAAATCGGGGAAGGGGACTTCGGATTCCTCAGGAACCTCCTTGTGAGTCTCGAGCGCTGCTCGTTCCGTCCAAGGCATTGAAGCGTCAATAACATCCGAAAGCGGCTCATCTTGTGCTGGCAGCTCCTCCAAAGACTCCAGCCCGGCATGGCCGAACCCTTGTTCTTCTGGCTGTTCTTGCTCCAACTTCGCACCGTCATCCATTAGTTGGTGAAGCGAATCAGGTTCATCTCTTGGGAAGATCTTCGCCGAGGTATCAACGTACTGTACGGGCAAGCCCTCCGGATTTTGCATTCGTATACCGTCGACCGTATCCCTTAGAACGGTGATGACTTGGGAGGGGAAACCGTCGCAATTTTCGAGGATTTCGGCTGCATCATGCATCGAAAAATCACTGTCCATCACGCCCACGGAGGCCAAACGTTGCCGCACCAAGGAAAGAACATCATTTGCACTGAACGGCATCAACCGTTGGACTTCAAANCCCTCAATCACGGTTTGAGGAAGATGNTGACGTTCTTTGACATCGCAAACCAAAACCAAGAGCGCATTCAGGCGTTCCAGTGACGAATGGGCATCTCGTAGAGCGACCTCCAACACAGACAGGTCGCTGGCCGGGACATCGATGACGATCATGGGGAGCTTGTTTGGATGACTGTACATCTCGTTCACAAGACCGTTGACCAGTTCTGTTCGGTTTTTGGGTGGCTCTCCACCGATCATCTGCCGATAGCACATGCTCAGAAGGGCCGTGGCTGGTGCTTGGGCGGGAAGATGGTCAATGGTGGCTGAAGCGCCAGCGTAGGGCATTAAGCAGCGTGCAAGCGATGTACGACCCGACCCCAGAGGTCCGAGCAACATGACTTTACGGGCCGTGCCTAGTTGGAGATAGGTCTTCAGGCGAGTGAAGACCTCTGCCCTCCCGATGAGTTTTCCTGATTCCCCCGATTCGAGTGGACGGATAGAAAACGGATTCACATTCAAGGACGGTAAGCCGTAAGCATGCGTTTCTCGAACCATGGCGGTCAAACGATGTCCTGGTATATCATGTTTCAGCGGAACCGAGGCGTGGAGAGANATGTTACGAGGCGTTAACCCGTCAGCCGCANGGAAGATTTCGGCGAGATTAACGGCNGATTAACGCNTAATTAACGCGTTAACTGATGCGTTAATCCCGTTAACNNCCACCNACCAACGACACCCGNACAGCGATTGATTCAAGGAACGCAGCCCCCACCCTCCACACGGGAAGAACCATGCCGGTCGAGAACAGTCGGGTCAAAGGATTGTACAAATTGACCGTGGAGGAGCGCCGAAACCTTGTTGCAAATGCTGCAAATCTTACCGAAGAGCACCTTGCAGCCCTCTCTCAGCACGGAGAGTTGGATGAGACAGCCGCCGATCGAATGATTGAGAACGTCATTGGAACAATGTCCCTCCCCGTTGGCGTCGCAACCAACTTCGTCATTGACAAAAAGCACTACCTCATCCCGTTTTGCTTGGAAGAATCAAGCGTGGTGGCCGCTGCATCCAACATGGCCAAGCGTTGCCTCTCCAATGGAGGATTTTCCACGCAAAACGATGACCCCATCATGATTGGACAGATCCAATTGCTCGACATCCAGGACATCGAGGGGGCCGAGCAAGCCATCCTTGCGGCCAAAGACGACCTGATGGCCTTCTGCAACGATGTCCCGTCGCGAATGATTTCGCTGGGAGGAGGTTGCAAGAACATCGAACTCAGGCAACTCCCCACCCCTCTTGGAACGATGCTCATTGTCCATTTGCTCGTTGATTGCAGGGACGCCATGGGNGCCAACGCCGTCAACACGATGGCAGAACGGGTCGCACCACGNCTGGAGGCGTTGAGTGGAGGGCGAGCTCACCTTCGCATTCTTTCCAACCTCGCAGGCCACCGATTAGCACGGGTAAAAGCGACGTTTTCCCCCGAAGAAATGTCCTCTGATGGGACGAAGAAAGACGGTTTAGCCGTCATCCAAGGCATCCTTGAAGCGCATGCTTTCGCNGTTGAGGACCCATTCCGGGCTGCAACACACAACAAGGGCATCATGAACGCCATNAGCAGCGTGGCGCTTGCCTGTGGCCAGGATTGGCGAGCCATTGAGGCAGGTTGCCACGCATGGACGACCATGGCAGATGGACGCTATACATCGATGTCAAGGTGGGAACGAGACGAAGACGGCAATCTCGTGGGCATGATGGAACTCCCCATGGCCGT
Organism: Verrucomicrobiales bacterium; assembly: GCA_002689105.1. Taxonomy (GTDB): domain Archaea; phylum Thermoplasmatota; class Poseidoniia; order Poseidoniales; family Poseidoniaceae; genus Poseidonia. Next base: position 8,542 of record NZEQ01000054.1, read on the forward strand.
TGGCATTGTCGGAGGGGCCTCGAAAGTTCATCCTGCTGCCAAGGCCAACCTTGCCATCTTGGGCGTAGANACGGCTCAGGAACTCGCCGGCATCATCCTCTGCGCCGGNCTCGCTCAGAACTTAGGCGCCCTTCGTGCGCTTTCAACCAANGGCATCCAAGCAGGCCACATGAAACTTCACGCCAAGAACATGGCCGTGAGCGCTGGTGCGGTGGGCGAGGAAGTTGAAGTGCTTGCAGCACGCCTCCAGGCCCACGATGGACACCGAACGCAAAGCCTTGTTGAGACGTGGCTTGATGAGATGCGAAGAGATTGAACTCACTCTTCTTCTTGAACGGGAAGTGAAGATTGGACGGTTCCTGTTTCGTCGGCTTCTTCCCGGAGTATTTCTTTCCGGTCGCCCAACTCATCGAGCAGGCCACTGGATTGGACTTGCTCCCTGAACCACGCCTTGACCTTCTTTCGGTCGGTGTGAGGACAACCAAAGGCCTCAGAAAAACGTCGGGTCGTGGCTAGGCGTCGTGTATTCCCGTCTTTCCTCCGGTCGATCATACCGTGCTGGGCAAGTTCACGAACGTAATCGTATGCCTTCTGACCCAGCAATTCAACCAACCGTGATTGGGGCATGGGCTGGTGGTAGGCGATGAGGGCTGCAGCTTTGAGCAACTTGGGAGGCATGTCGGTCTTCGTCTCTCTCGGCAGGTGTTCTGCGATGCTTGGTTTCACCTCAAGGGCCCACCTATCGCCAACCTCTGCGAGTTGGAGTGCACCGCCTTTTCTCCGCTTCAACGTGGCCTGGAGCGACCCGAGACAATCCAACATTTCGTCTTCATCATAGCCCAAGACTTTGGAAAGTTCCTCGACGGACATGGATTTCCCGGAACTGAACAAGGTGGCTTCAATCAAGGACTCCAACGGTAATTCAGCCATGTTCTCCCTCCTATTCCACCAACCAATCGTGTTCATCAAGCATGTTTGCAGGAGAGGATTTGACTTCCATCTCCTCCGACGATTCGGGTTCCACCTTGGTCGCTTCTTTCGCAGCCTGAGCCTCCAATTTGGCTTGACGACGAGCCGCACGTTCTTCGGCGAGACGGGCACGCTCGGCGATGGCTTCCATCCGGTGCTCTGAACCCGTGGTTTCACCGTCCAAGGCTTCGGCGTCTTCTGCCATCAACGACTCCACCGCCTCCAAGACATCTTCAAACACTGAAAGTTGGGGCCAAAGGTCCTCGATCATGATGTTCTCAACGGCTTCACCTTCCTGAGAAATGCTGGCCATGCGACGATGTGTCAAAAATAGCCCTGCGATGAACGAAGCCACAAAGGCCTCGCTTTGTGGGTCTTCAAGCGCNTCACCAAAGGTGGCTTTGAGCACAGGTTTGAGTTTTGCAATGACGGCCACCAAAGGAACGGTGGGTGAACCGGCTTCAGCGCACGTTGATTTGAGGGCCATCCAGCACCGCTCAATATCGCCTTCAAGATCTTCGTTATGCATGCGACCACCGACATTGTCNAGGTATTCGCTCAACTCACGCTCGTGCTCTTGTCGATTGATTTCCCGTTGTTTGAGGGCTTCGGCGTCGTCGGCTGCGTCCTTGAAAGCAGAGAGTAATTCCGCCAAAGTGACCGGACGACCTTCGTCTCGTCGGACCCGCTCATCAAACAGCGATGACAACACATCATCGGCACCACCGTCCAAAACAGATTGGGTGAAGAAGAAGGCTTCGTCGTCGTATTCAGTTTCCCAACCAAAGGCACCATCGTCCTCCCAAACCTCNTCTTCCACCGGTTGAATCTTGTCAAAGAGAACTGCTGATTGGTGATGCAGGACCTCCCAGGAGAGCCGAATAAGTCGCCCACAGGCCGGCAAATCGAGGTTTTCACCCTCCTTTACGCGCTGTGCGAAGACGTTCAAAAAGGCAGAAAGGTCAACGTCCCAAGGATTGAATTCCTCTTCTCGAACCAAAGAGAGAACCAACGCCACCGAACGGTCAAAGGGGTCGTGAAGACTCTGGTGTTCTGCCTCTTCCGTGGCAGCGATGGCAGCAATCCGCTGTCCAAACTCAACGGCATCCTCTCGCTCCTCGCCTTGACCGAGGAGTTGGTCGATGACTTCCTGCTGGAGGAACCATCGATCGAGCATGCTCTGTTGTTCTGCCATCAATTCACCTCACTGTTCATCTGTTTCGACCGTTGTTTCCGGAACTTCGACGGCGTTTGCCCCCTGTACGTTCTCTTCTTCAGCAATTTTTGAGGCCACTTCGGCTCGCTCGTTGATATCTTCCGTCAATTCCTGAGTGCGCTCCATCAAGCCACCCAACGGAGCCTCCGCAGCTGCATCCTCATGCATGTGCGATAGCAAGCCACCCAAACTTTTGGGAACCGAAAGCGGGTCAGGAACTGTCGGCATGTCTTCAGCTGCAGCAACAGCGTCCATGATGCGAGATTCATTCTTGGCAGCATCCTTCTGGGCTTCCTTGAGAGCCGCTTCACCCAAGGCGATGGCACGCTCTCTGTCAAAGTCAAGAATACGACGACTGCAACCGTCGCCACCGTGAGTGATGCCAATGTGGTGGTCGGCGAGTTTGAGGGAAACCTTGCGAAGCGTGACCATGATGAATTGGGCTCGCTTGCTACGCTTTCGACACATCTTGGCNATACGCTCAGCGTTGTAGGCGTCCANGTTTTGGTCAACCTCATCAAAGTAATAGAACGGACTTGGGTCGTAATCCTGAATAGCAAAGATCAGCGCCAAAGCCGCCATGGATTGCTCACCGCCCGAAAGTTGCTGACGGCTTACCTTCGAGGATTTTCCACGCGGTTGAGCCCACAATTCCAAGCCGCCCTTGAACGGTTCATCGGGGTTTTCAAGGAAGAGTTCTCCTCGACCACCGTCGGACAANTCATGGTAGGATTTCTTGAAGTTCTCATTGACCTTTTCGAGGACGTTGAGCAGTCGCTCCTTGCGCTGGGATTCGAGTTGTTCGGTGACCTCAATCAGGTGTTTCCTGCGAGACTGGAGGGTGGCGAATTCATCCTTCATCAAATCGAGTCGCGCCTGGCATTCATCGTATTGCTCGATGGCCATCATGTTGACGTTTCCGAAATTGTCCATCTTGCGCTGCAACCCTCGGAGTTGTCGCTCTAATTCACCGACGTTCTTGAGGTCGTCTGGCAAATCCTCCAAAGAGAGGTCGGCCTGAATCAACTCCTGCGCCATCAATTGAACTTCAGCTTCTTTCTCGCTGATGGTTCGCATCAACTCTTCGGCAAGACGACGATGATTTTGCGCTTGGTTGAGGCGGTCCTCGTTGCGAACCCGAAGCGTTGCGCGCTGATCGCTCAATTCTTGTCGCTCTTGTTCAAGACCTTGGTTTTCCTCCAAGTAAACGGCCTGCTCGTCTTTCTTGGCCTTNAGGGCCACCTTGTCGGTGGCCAACGTGGCCTCTAGTTCGTCAACTCGAATCATGCGAGCTTCTTTGCTCTCATGAAGCGTTTCCAACCGAAGTTGGGTCTCATCCACCCTTCGTTGAAGCACCGTTTGGTGACTTGCTCCGCTGGCGATGATCTCCTCGGACTTTTCTTTCGCACCGGTCGCTTTCACGCGGAGAAGGTTGGCAGCATGCATGCGTTCACGAAGATGCTCGGGGCTGGCTGCTTCCAAAGCGGACTTCGCTGCTTCGTGCGCTTCTTGAGCNCTGGTGAGTGTGCGGTCCGCTGCGTCAAAGGCTCGAATCGCTTCCTGAGCACTGAGGCGAACCTCGTCCAATTTGCCTTCCAAACCTGCGACGACGTCCATCGCTTTTCGGTGTGCGAGCCCCACCTGCTTCTTTTCCGCTTTGAGTTCACGCAACTCCGTTGCATAGGTGTCATCGACCATGGCGTTGATTTTGTTGCGGATGCTCTGCTGATTGGTTCTTGCCTCACGAAGGGCCTCGGAGACTGTACGTTCCATCAAGTGGTATTTCTCCACCTCTGCAGTGTATTTCTCAACTTCAGTGGCGCCTTGGATTCGCCCTCCGAAGGAGATGTTCATTTTCCGCTTTGCACCACCGACCATGGCGCCACCGGATTCAATGACATCACCACGAAGCGTGACAAATCGTGTTCCACCCATGTGCTTGCGAGCAATGCTCATGTTTTCGACAATGAGTGTGTTGCGAAGTACAAAGCGTACGGCGACATCGATGCGGGGGTCATAATCCAGCATTTCGTGGGCGAAGCCAAGAACGCCATCTTTCCTTGCGGTCATGACGGTTTTTCCTCCCGCACGGGAACTGGCGAGTTTGTTCAACGGCAGGAAGGTTGCTCGGCCCGCACGGTTTTCAGCCAGCCACCGAATNGCATTGGCAGCATCTTGGTCGGTCTCCACAACCACCGAGGCCATACCTGCTCCGATAGCGGTGGCGAGTGAGACATCGTGTGAACTGTCCTTNGGCGCACAGAGCTCAGCCACGGTTCCGATAATGCCTTGCAATTGTTGGTTATCTCGAGCAGCAAGAACGGCGCTCGCACCACCAGCCAAGCCTTTTGCACCAGACTTTTGTTCCATCTCTGCTTTGGCGAGAGAGAGTGAACGCTCTGCTTCTCGNAGTTTGATTTCAATACGCGTCCGGTCCTCGGCTAATTGAGATTCAGCCCGTTGGGCTTCGTTCAATTGTTGCGCAAGCGATGCACGGTCGTATTCCGGGGCATCCTCGGCCATTTCTTGTAAGCGAATATCCAACTCACCAAGAGCAAGTCGAATCTCCTCACTTTCTTGTTGGGCTTTGGCCAATTGGTCCCCGACCAAATCCGCTTCCACAGCAAGTTTGTCAACGTCCGTTTGCGCTTCTTGGCGGTGTTGTTCATGAGTTTGAACCACGCTCTCTGCGGATGCCAACGCATCCGTCAGGTGTTGGTTCTGTTCACCGGCCGTGGCGAGAGCCGCCCTGATGCGCTGTTCTTCATCTTGAGCCTCTTGAAGTTCGTTCAGTGCTTCTGCGAGGGCCTCGTTGGCTGATTGAAGCCCAGTGATGAACGTCTCGAGTTCTTCCTTAGCTTCGTCGAGTTGCTGGGTAATGGCCAGCGCTTCTTCGTCTTCTTCATCTTCTTCCCGAGCCGCTTCCAGCAATCGGTCGTTGTTGAGTTCGATCGCCACTTGGAGAGCCTGAATGGCTTGGCCCAATTCAGAGGTTTCTCCGCCGGTAAGCAGGTTGATCTCCTTTTGAATTTCTGCGATTTTATCATCGAGTTCCAACAGCGTCTTTTCGGTTGCTTTGTGGTCATCCAACAGGTCCTGGCTTTCATCGAGATACTTTTGGCGCTGTTCAATGTGGAACTTCAATTCGTTCTTCATGGTGGCATAGCGAGATTGAAGAAGCATGGCGTTGGTCATTTGAATCGCATCGCTGACCTCTTTGGCCTGTTGCGCAACATGACGTTCTTTCGCAAGAGTGGAGAGGCGTTCAAGTTGCTCTTTTTCGAGCAATCCGATGCGGTCAAGGTAATTTTCAACCATCTCTTTCTGCTTGTTGGCTTTGCGGATTTCATCATCGTAAGAGGTGACGCCAGCGACATTGTCCAATACCTTGCGGCGTTCGTTTGCTGTCATCTTTGCGAGGCTGGTCACGTCGCCTTGGAGCACGATGTTGTAGCCGTCCGGACGTGCGTTTGCTGCGCCAAGAAGTCGGTGGAACACCTTCTGCGTGCTGTCTTCTCCGTTCAGTTTGTAGGTTGTAACCGGGTTGTTTGAGGCGGTCAATCGAATGCTGCGAGACATTCGAATCTCTTCCTTGTCCAGTGGAAGACGGCGCCGGCCGTTGCTCATGACAGGGTTTGCAAAGACCAGAGTGACCGAGCAATCACGGGCGGGTTTGGAATTCTTGCCGCCATTGAAGATGAGGTCGGTGGAATTCTGGGCCCGAATAACCCGGTTAGATTTGGGTCCAAGAACGAATTGAATCGCATCGCCACAATTGGACTTACCCGAGCCATTTGGCCCGGTGATGGCGGTAAAACCACGGTCCAGCGGGACGGTCACCTCGCCCTTGAACGATTTGAAATTCAGCACCTCAAGTGATTTCAGATACATCCCTATCCCTCCTGCAATGGAAGTTTCATTCCATCACTTTCTTGCCACCGGCGCTTTACAGGTTTTAAACAATACGAAGAATCAAGGCTCAGTGCCTCGGTTTTCGGGAGTCTCTTCGCTTCGCCGAAACGGTATCAAAAGACACCGTTTTGGTTGCACTTCTTACATCCCGCACCCTGACAATACGGACAGGTGGCCATCACGAGCAACTTGCTGCGTCGTCGGCTCATGGCAAGGCCCTTGTCGGATTGCAAAAAGCGAGAGCGCTCAACGCGTTCCATGGTTCGCTTGTCGTGCTTTTCAGCGTTGAAGAATGACGAACGGAAGACCCCGGCTTTTTCACGGCGACGGTCGAGTTTGTCTCGAGTTTGTGCGACCGCTTCAGCCTCCCAATATTTTGGCCCACGAATCATAATGACGCCCAAAACGGCAAACATGATCTGAACAACCCAAGGCTGGACGGGGAAAGGAAACATGGTTGCCAAACCCTCGGAGCTGGCCGATGTGGGCAGCAACGAAAGTCGATCCAGCACGGCAAGCGTACACAGGACCGAGCCCATGATGAAACCCAACTTTCGCAATCGGCGCGCCCATCCTTTGTTTTGTGGAAGTTCAAAACCGTAAACGAACAAAAACAGGCCCTCCATGAGCATGAGGACATCTGCTCCTGACCACTGACCCACTTCACCGAGGCAATAGGAGGTCCCTGTGTCCTTGAGTTCCTGCTCGACCGTGTCAAACGCACAACTGGGGTCGAACATCAAAAAAGCATCCAGTTTGTAGCCATCGGCACCGTCGATGACTTGAGGGGCAACGCTTCCAAACTGAACATTGACGATGACAAACAACATCATCAAGAGACCGAAAAGCGTGATAATTTTCCTCATCGGCAGACGAAACACGCTAGGACCTCATCGTTTCCAACGCGCCATGATTCATAGTGATTACGAGAAGGAGGTCGTACGCGCAAGCCATCATGGTCAAGAAGGGGAAAGCGGAGGCTGAACCACGGGAGGAGAAGGCCTTGGCCCACATCGCCATCATCGGAAGCGGCATCGCGGGTTTGTTTGCCGCCTCAAAACTGGCTGAAGCAGGCCACAACGTCTCCGTTATCACCAAACAGCGCCCCAAAGATTCCTCGACCAACTGGGCCCAGGGCGGCATCGCTGCCATTTTGGATAAAACAAACCAAGAGGGCATGGAAGCGCACGTCCAAGACACGCTTCGTTCGGGAGATGGTGGGTGTGATGAAGCGGTGGTTCGGTCGATCATCAGCGAAGCTGGTGACCGGATTCGTGATTTGATTCAAATCGGGGTTGAATTTGAGAAAACATCCGATGGCTCCTATTCTTTCATCCGAGAGGGGGGCCACTCCAGTAAGCGAATATTGCATGCAAAAGACGCTACTGGAAAAGAGATTGAGCGGGCCTTAACCGCTTTCGCACGCCAACACCCAAACATCACGCTCAGGCCCAATACGCTCGCCATTGATTTGATTCAACGCCAACACGGAAACCCTGAGATGGGAGTTGCTGGAGTGTGGTGTTTGGACCAAGAAACGCAAAACGTCGTGAATATCGAGGCCGACGCCATCGTGCTCGCCACGGGAGGCGTTGGACGCCTTTGGAAAGAGACGACCAACCCCGATGTCGCCACCGGAGATGGTTTAGCCATGGCCTATAGAACGGGTGCCAGCGTCGACCACTTGGCCTTTATCCAGTTTCATCCGACCGCGCTTGCCACGGAGGCTGAACGGCCGTTTCTCGTCTCAGAAGCCGTTCGAGGCGTGGGCGCTGTTTTGCTGGACGAGGAAGGCCTGACGTCATGGAACAAGGCCTGTGAATCAGCCCGTGAAGATGGCAAAGTCGCGCCAGCGCCCGGTCCGTTTTCCTTCACGCTGAAATACACACCCGAAGGTTCGATGGCCACCCGGGATATCGTCGCAAGGGCCATCGATCAACAAATGAAAAAACACGGAACAAACCATGTTTATCTCATCACCTCACACCTTGATGAACCACTGAGCGAGAAGTTTCCCAATATCGCTCGCCGGTTAGCGGAGGAGGGTTTGAGACTTGGAGAGGACCCGATACCGGTCGTTCCTGCTGCACATTACATGGTAGGGGGCGTTCGAGTTGATGATATCGGTCGCGCCTTTGTCCGTGAGCGAGATGAAATCATGCCCCACCTCTATGCGATTGGCGAAGTGGCGAGCACGGGAATGCACGGTGCAAACCGACTGGCTTCAAACAGCCTCCTCGAAGCGGTTGTTTTCGCTGAACGTGTGGCTCAACACCTCATTCAACATCCACCTCCACCGTATACTGGCACCCATCCTTCATGGCGGGCGGACGGCCTGGGGGCGCTGAAAGAACACGCCCCCATCATCCACGACCGCACCAGTTTGGTGAGAACTATGTCGGAAGAAGTGGGCATCGTCCGCTCCAATCAACGGTTGAAGCGAGCAAAACGACGCTTGGACCTCCTGCAAAAAGAAGTGGACATGATGTGGAAGGGCTCCCTCCCCACTCGGGAAATCGTGGAACTCCGCAACTTGTGTCTCATCGGTCAATTGGTCGTCCATGATGCACTCGGTCAAACCGAAAACAAAGGCCTCCACTACAATGTGGACTTGTTCAAGGATGACACGCACGAACAAGTGAGGCCAGCATCTGATTGATGGGTGCTGCCAATCCGTGGTGTTCAGCTCGCTCCACCACTGCTTGGTTCAGTGCACCGATTTCTGTTTGGCGCCCGGCCTTCACGTCCTGTAGCATGCTGCAAGTGTTGTCCCGTGTTTGTTCAAGGACGGTTCTCAATTGCTGTTCGAACATGTGCTCATCTGGGAGCTCAACACGTTCCATCACGGCCACCGCCGAGGCTTCACGATAGACCATCATGCAAGCAGCAAACAGGTCGGGTTCAAGCAATTCTCCATTTTTCAGCCCACCGAGCGCAGCCAAGGGATTGATGGCGAGATTGAGCATGACCTTTTTCCAAATCAAAGCAACAGGGTCAACTTCCACGAGGGCGTTCAATTGAGCTTCGTTGAGGAGATGAACCACGCGCTGAAGTTGATCCGATGGAGGACCAAGCGGTGTGGTGGCCATCGCTACTGCCCCATAACCCGCCCAAAAGGTGGGTCGGTTGGATTGAGTGAACGCCCCGTGAGTGGTGCTGGCAGCCAATACGCGCTTGGGACCGAGGATACGAGACAGGACCTCGACATGACCCAAGCCGTTGGAAAGGGCGAACGCAACACCGTTCGGCTTCAAAAACGACGCTGCCTGTTGAGCCAAATGAGGCACATCGTACGATTTACAGGCAAGAATCACAAGGTCCGACCCTTGATTCAGTTCAGGTTCATGTGGAAGCTCCTCGCATGAATACAGGAACCGATGGGGCTCAAAGTTGAGAGTGCGGTGCCCTTCAACCCCGAGGCCCTCGAGCATTTGTTGAGCCCCTCGCTCCCCACGAACATGAAGATGAACCTCAGCCGTGGTTGAGGCAAGACTTGAGGCAACGATGCTGCCGATGGAACCAACGCCCAAAACGGAAACTCGCATACCATCACCTCACTGATAACTCGATAGATGCAAGACAACGGAGCCCGCCTCGTAGGTCAACCACATGGTGGCAAGCGGAGCATCAGGGGGCGTTAACGTGAACGTGGTTTCGCCGGGGCTCAAAGCGTCCCCATCCCAGTTGTGGACCCAATCTTCACCAAAACTACCACCTCGGTCAAGTCTGAAAGGTACCGTCTCGTTGGCCGGGTTGTGAAGGGTAAAGGTCGTCATGCCGGTGTTGAGAAGGGTCCCGTTGGTGGCAAGAGCCCAAGGCGTGGTCCAAAACCGAGAAGTGGAATTCATCCACGACACCATCAATTCGGGACCTCGGACGACTTCGAAAGATAGGTCGGGGTATGGATTGTAAGCGTCTCTGCAAAGCGTGAGGTTGGCTCCATCGGGGACCAGGAGCGTCAAATTCTGCGTGGGTTGAAGGGAGGGGAGTTGGGCAGCCGTTCGCAAATTCATGTCCCAAATCCACGGACCGGATTCAGGTCGAACCGGGGTGTTCAAACTCGCATTGAGCGGGCAATGCTCTGCATCCATTGACAAAACTCCCTCGCCGTCAAACAAAGCGCCCCAACCGGTTGGATAGCCAGTGGCGATTTGCCAACCCTCCGCAGGCACATGGGCCACCAACGGCCTTCGCTCGGGCAAGGACGGCGAGAAGGTGTGGTTGTTGAGATGGAGAATGGCCATTGATGGGTCAAACACCATCGGGTCAAGACCGGCCAAACAAAATTGAGGGGGGACTTCGGTGAGGTTCACTTCCATGGTTGACTCGCCGGGTATGTTGACAAGTTGCGTTTGGAGACCGTCAAGTGGCGTAAAACCCGTGCTGATGTTGAGCGAGGTGGAATTCATCAAACTCCCGTCCAAATCAATGCAGCGGTGGACGTAGGACCCTGCCGGGACATCGTACCATTGCGATGCAGGTACCACCTCGAGAGAGGGACGCACCTGAACGGGAACGGCTTCGTGCTCTCCGTTGATGGCCACGACATAACTGAGGTTTGCCATCGTAGGTTGGTTTACTCCGGACCATGTGAGGTTCATCCAGAAAAACGCCGTTCGTTTTGGAAGAAGATCAGAACCGCAACCCAGGCCGTCAATCGTGTATGTGTCTTCACCGTCGCAGTCCCAAGAAATGCTCCACGCCTGACCGGGTTGCTCGAGGTAGGCCGAAACAGCGTACGGTTTCATCAGCGCCGAGGGGTTTGTCACGCGGACTTCCGTGGTGGAAAGCCACGTGCCGTCCTCTTGGAGAGTGGCTGGTTCTGGTGAAATCAACTGATGCGTCAACGGGTCATCCCATCCCGTCTCGTGGAATACGGGTTGGCCAGCAGGAAGGAGAAGGACGAAGACAAAGAGAAGAAGCAACCCCATTCGACTGTGTTCGGTTTCGCTAAGGCCGGTTGTCTCGTCTAAAATAAGCGGTATTCGGAGGTCATTACCAAAGAAAAACAAGAGGGGCAATAGCAAAGCGAAAACCAGGAACCAAAGTGAAAACTGTTCGAACACGCCGAAAACATAAGCGGTGAATAAACCGAGCACAAGAATCAGACTTTGCGTGCTTGAACTGCGGGCATCAAAGAGACCCATGCGTGCAATGAGAAGACGCCCTCCCGGCAAGGTGGGAACGGGCAGGACTGAAATCCAAGCGAAAAGCATCAGCATGCCTCCAACATGGACCCAGGGGTGCGCCCATAAGATGCGGACAAAGGCGTCGTTTTGTCCGAATCCGTCAGCGAGCAACGAAAGGAAGAGAGGGGGTGCAGAAACCAGAGGCATCGTGGCGGACGCCAAATATTCCGGCGTCATTGAAATTCCTGCAAACATCAGCATGGCTCCCGCCCCACCCAGCATCATCGGTACGCTCAGAGCTGTATAGCCCAGAGACGCTCTGTTGGGCCAGGGGCGAGCATCCATTCTCGGCATCGTCGGAAGAAGCAGAATCCCAAAAGGCCAGACCAACCACGAGGAAGGGAAGAGCCCGAGGGCGTACAGGGCGATGGTGAAATCCGGCACGGGCAGGAGGTGGCCGCTGCGAACACCAAATCGCTTGGCGACCCTGCGCTGAAGGGTTGAAGCAAGGAACAAGACGAGAAGGGCTGGCAGCGTGTAACCGATGAGGGCGTCGACCAAAGAGGAGGAATGAAACCAGCCCTCTGCAGGGCGTGCGCCAGCCATCCAAAGATCGCCTGCGAGGGTGAGCGTCAAAAAAGAAAGAGCCCAAAAGAGAACAACCGTATTGAGGCGAGGGAATTGGCGTTCAGGGGCCGGAAAGACGGTCACCACCCAATCTTCGTCCTTGGTCAATTTCGCCATCCAACCCAAGCGGTCAAGGTGAGCGTTGAGCCGAATCAAGTCGCCATGAACGTCTTCGTCAAGAGGCGCAACGTACCATGAAGGCCAACGTCCTCCGTTTTTTCGTAGGACGGTGAAGTAGGACTGAAGGGTCGAACCGAGCAGTTCGTGTTGCGACCATGCTTTTTTGTGATGCGGTAATCCAGAGGCAGAAGTTGACGAATCTTCGCTCACGATCAACCCCCCCTTGTCGTCATGGTGTGGGCCCTCCTCCATGAATCCCTCGTAAAGGGGTGGAGAAAGAATCACTTGTTCTTGAATCGCTTCAGACGGAAAGTTTCCTCACGTTCCATTTCTTCAAGACGAAGTTGAATGAAGACCTTGGCTTCCTCAAGTTCTGGGATGACCTTGAACTCGAGGGCATTGACACGACGCTTGGTGGCTTCAATTTCAGCCAAAAGGCGCTTCAACGTGGCTTCCATTTCGGATGCAGTTACGATTTTTTCAATCAACTCGCTGAAGGAATCGCTGGCTTCATCAATGTAAGGCGAAGAACCAATGAAACCAATCCCTCGCTCGGCAAAGGTGGACTTGAGGTTGCTTCCGCTGACGCTTGGAACAACCACACCCATGATGTTACGGCGTTCAACCTCAACTTCTGGGTGGGCGGAGTTCGCAATGGCCGCAGCACGAACAGCCAAACCACCTTCGATGGCGTTGGCCAAGTCAATACGAGTCTTGGCAAGGCGGTAGGCGTCGGTCAGATCTCGCTTCGCTTCAATCATCTCCGAAAGAAGGGTACGGAACTCGTGGAAGAGACCGTCTCGCTTCATTTTCAGCAACTTGTAACCGTTCTTGGTCTGCTTGATTCGAGCCTTGAGTTTGATGAGTTCGCTGCGGGTTGGTTTGATGTCCA
>NZEQ01000055.1 GCA_002689105.1 Verrucomicrobiales bacterium
ATCGGATTAAAAGTCCGACGCTCTACCTGACTGAGCTACAGGCCCAATGTAGCAACTTGGGCTTTCTGTCCGACCTGCATGGCCTTCTTATACGTTTCGTGTTGGCCGTGACCACACGGGCCACGAGGAAGGCGCAAAGGTGGCTCGACTGCCCCCTTCATAAATCTGCCCATATTCGCAAAATTTCAACATTTTGGAATGAAAACGTAAGCATAGCCTCTTGACCGGATGCGCTTTGGAGCGGTTCATGAGCGGCGAGACATCCTTTGACGCCCTCCAAGCGGAGGCGGAAATTGAACGCCTCGAACGAGCCGCAAAAGCCCTGGATTGGAGGGCTCCCACCGGCGAGACGTTTTGCATGGTCATTCCTCCCACTGTCTACCCTCCTCGAGAGGATACCGATTTCCTCGCATCGGTGCTAACCCATGAACGCCTTCCTCCAAAAACGAGGTGGTTGGAAATTGGTTGTGGTTCGGGGGCCCTGTCGCTCCATGCTGCACGTCTTGGCTGCGATGTCACTGCGTGCGACATCAACCCCATGGCTGTGGCTTGTACTCGGGCACACTTTGCTCAAAACGGACTTTCAGCGAGGGTGTTGGAAGGAGGGCCAGGTCCTTCTATCGACGGTCAAAGTGCCCAGTGGGGAGGCGACCAAACCTACGATGTGGTGGTTTGGAACACGCCTTATCTTGGAGAAGATGCTCTGGTTGAGGGTGCACTTGGCCCGATGGAAGAGGCCGCACTGACGGATACCGACCGGGTGGGTCTTTTCCTTAGGATGGCCCAACGCCTCGCCTCCACTTCGCTTCTTTCCAACGGTGGGGTTGCCTATCTTACCGTCTCATCCAAGGGCGTGGGAGACACCGCCTGTGAGGCTGCTTGGGCTCAAGGAATCGCCGCTAGATGCATCGCCACCAAATCCTTTGGAGACGGCGAACGGTTGTCCGTTATCGCCATGTGGAAGCCCTACGCTAACTCGCCTTTCATCCATCATGAAATCACGATCAGCACGAACGATGATGTGATCAAGTTGGCAGGAGCGACGGGGGCCACGGTTCGAGCGGACCTACAAACCACAGGGCGAGGGCGTCGTGGTCGCTCATGGTCGTCGTATTCTGGTGCATTCATGGCCTCTTGGTTGATTCATTCCGGTCAGGGTTGGCCCCACTCAACCTACGACCAGTTGCGCGTCGGGGAGGCGCTCGTCCGTCTGATTCGTGCCATGAGTGGATGTTCTGCAAATGAGGTGTGCCTGAAGTGGCCAAACGATGTCTTTCTTCGTTCTGGGGACGGGTCCATGAAAAAAACCGGGGGTATCTTGTTTGAAGCAGTGTCCCAAGGTGATGCCCATCACGTTGTGCTCGGCCTTGGTTTGAATGTCGAGGAAAGTGGAAGGGAACACGCCCACCTCCACGAGCTCGGTCTTCTCACCAATCCGTCCACCATCCATCCTGTTTTACACGCCATGGTGGCGTCCTTGTTCCAGCAGGTTCCTCAATTGCCTCAAACGGTCAACACCGATGGTGTGGAGCAGGAAGTTATCAACGGTGTAAATCTCCTTGGCCCCCTTATCTATAGAAATTCAAAGGCGGCATTTCTGGGGCTCACATCCTCGGGTTCGCTCCGGCTTGATGGGGTCGATGATGCCGTGGATGAGCCGGAGGATGTGGTTTGGTCAGTCCTCTAGTTCAGCATCCAAGACCTCGTCTTCGGATTCACGCCGCTGATACAGACCATAGGCCAGGAACATCGCTCCGAGGGGGAACGGGAGCATATCGATCATGTATTTCCTAACGATTGAGGTTTCAACGGCCGCGTTGACGCCTTTGGTGTCGATTTCATAGGTGAAATAACCGGATTCGTCCATGCTGATCACTTCCCTGTGTTTCTGACCTGATGCCAGAACAAAGGATTCAGCGCTGATGATGTTGCCCTTTTCGTCCTTCAACACGATCCTGAGGGTTGTTTCCTCTTCAACCGTGACCCGTAAATCAAACGCATCGCCTTTCATCATCGACGCTCCGTTTGTGTAAGGGGGGTCCTCTCCATTGAGCTCGATGGGTGTGACCCATGCATGCATGAACAAGCCGCCCAGCAACATCGTTAGGCCGGTAAGAATGAACACATCGCTCATCTTCATGGCGGGTGCTGTCCCTCCTCCTCCCATGGCAAGCCCTCGTGGGGGTTGCTCTTGATTTCTGCGGCTTTGCTCGATGAAGCACAACGACGTAAACCAAGGAGGTAATTCACTTGCGATGCCGCTTGGGTTTGGGTAATCCGAGTCGCTCCCGCACCAGCCGTATTTTTCCGCTGGTGGTTAAACTCTGGACTCCCCAGGTTTCCAGGGCTGCTTCTGTTTCGAGGAGGTCGCGAAGTTCAACGATGACGCTGAGTGGTGCACGGACGATGGCCAAACCTCCTGCGATGGTGGCGTCCAAGAGGTCGGTTTGGCCTTCCATCCCTTTCCGCTGGGCATCGTCAACAAAATCCATCAATCGAAGATTTGGCTTGGAATCCAGTGAATGGCTGATTTGTTCGAGGGTTTTTTCGACGGAGGCTCGGTCTGGGAGTCGTTGGTGAACCAACACCCCGACCCATCGACGTTTTTCACGCAGCGCCTTGGTCAAACGCTTCGCCATACCCTGTCTGGGGCGCTTCTTCTTCATGATGTTTGACTTCATTTGGAAGGAATACCCTCAAAATGGGTCGCCCGCAGGAAACATCATGGAAGGCCATGCAGACTCGGATGCATCGTCTTCAGAACCAACAAATCTCGAACAACTTCAGCAAGAAGATGCTTCCTTGTTTTCCCTCATACGAATTTTACTCAGTGTTTCAACACTGCCTCACATCGTCATGATTCTTGTTCTTTCCTCGGTTCTTCAAATCGCCGCCGTGAACAACCTTGAAACAACCAGCGCCTTGGGTTTTCTTTCTCTGTCCGGTGGTTATTTTCTCACCGGGTTGTTCGCATCTCGGGCCACTGTACAGCGTTGGATACAACTTCCCGAGCGTGGAGATGAAGAACGTTCAGCCCTCTCACGGCTTCTTGGCTCTTTTCGCATCTGTCTCTTCCCTCTTCTGATGGCCGTTGTGGTCTTTGCCTGTTTGCTCGCTTTGGTTGGAGAACAAGGTGCACTCGGTGACCTGACAGGGGTCTTGCCCGTGGCTCTTTCGTCTTGTTTCGTCGTTTGGGCCGTCGTTCAAGGCCGTGGTTTCGGCCGATGGTTAAGTTCCATAGCAGCCTCAAAACTCCCGGATGCCAAAGAGCGAGAGCCAGGTTTGTCATCTCGTTCAACAGGAACATCGTTCGTCGTGGTCATGCTGATCACCATTGTCCTCTTGTATGCGTTTGAAATGTTGGCGGATTCCTCCACCACCATGGAAGGGTTCCTCCTGAGTAACCTGGTTTTCCTCGGTATCGTTTCAGCAGTATTCATGCTCGCCTGGCGACGTTCTCGTGAGGTGCGCTTGAGGGCCTCCTCTCGAGTTGATTTCCATCGCTTCGGTGGCCGTTGGATGTTCTTGAGTCAGTTAATGATTACTTGGCATCTGTTGACCGTTTGGCGCCACCAGTTCATCACGCCAGCTACGGCTCTGCTTGTGGCTGAAGAGGTGGCGCTGATGGCCTTCACCATTCTCATGGCCATTTGGGGGCTCACCTCTCGTTCCTTCCGCTCCCCGCTCAAGTTGGTAACCACAAAGAACGCTTTGCCAATGGGGCTCGCTTTTGGTTATGCCTACGCAGGCAGCGTGGCCATGTTGACCACCGTTTTGCAGGATGTTCGAAACGTCATGATGGCCGGCCACTTGGTGGTCGCTTTGACCTTCCTTTGGATGCAACCTCGCATATTGGACCGTACCATTGGCCATGTTGAATCGGCTGAACACATCAAACGGGTGGTCGAAGAGGCGGTGGCTGCTCCTGAACCCTCAAACGAAGCTCCTCCCTCCTCTGAACAACCATCGCCAATTCAAGAAGCGGAATCTGAACCAACGCCTGACGTTCCGGTCGAATCCGGAGATGGCGTCGAGGACATTGGCGAAGAGGTTGAATGGAAAGAACCCGATGTGCTTGCCAACGAAGTTGAGTGGGACGATGAGATCGAATTGCTCGATTAGGCAGGGCGTATGCCAGAGAGCAGCGTGACCACTCGAATGGTATCGTTCAGGTCCTCACTGACCCGAGCTCCAAGAATGACCTGGGCATCGTTATCCAACGCACTCGTAAACAGGTCGGCGACGGCATCAACCTGGCCGATGGTCATGCCCAATCCGCCCTCGACTTGGATGAGGCATCCTTTTGCTCCACCGACGTCCATGGCGGCAAGCGGTGCTTTGAGGGCGGCTTCGAGGATGCCTTTCGGGTCGTCTGGGCGGCCAACGCCTACCAATAGGGTCGCCTCTCCGGTTTGGTCAACAATGGCTCGAAGGTCCATCAGGTCAAGGTTGATGAGGCCCATACGCATCAGCGTTCGAACCAAACCGTCAACCAAATCTTCAATCCATTCGGCTCCCATTTGCCACAGTTGACCTTTTTCTCTGGCTTGACGAGCCAACCGATCGAGGGAGAGCCGGACCGTGACATGGGCTGTTTTCTCGAGGCGTTCCATGCCTTCTTGGGCGATTTCCATTCGTGTTGGTTGACTTTCAAAAGGCAGGCCGGCGACCGCTAATACCACCGCACCGGATTGACGGGCTTGGCGAGCGAATTCGTGTGCAGCACCCGTGCCAACGCCCCCGCCCAATCCAGTGAGCAGGATGACCAATTCCGTGTTTTGAAGCAGTTGATTCGTCAATGTGCTGAGCCCCCTCATCCGCTGTTCTGCCAGCGGCGGGAGCGCAGCACATCCTACGCTGTCCAAGGCATGGCCGAGCCTGAGAACATGAATGTCGTCACCGGTTTTGAAACTGGATTCGTCGGCGTCAATGAGCACCAGATGGGCTCCGCCGTGACATTTTGCATGGGCTTGCTGGGCCCAAGAACATCCAATGCCTCCCACTCCAGCAACCAGAATGGTGGAGGGGTCCATGACCTCCACGGTGCATGGCTTCCCCATGAACTTTGGTGTCCAAATCAGTCCAGATAGCGGAGGTAGCGTCGGCGTGCGTCCCTCGCCCAAGCGTTGTCGGGCTCGAGGGCGAGCACGCGGTCATAATATTCAACGGCGGTTGCAAATTCGGAGAGGTGGCGGCCGTAGAGGTGGCCCAAATTTGACAGAACGGGGATGCATTCTTCGTCGCCTTTCAGCATGCTCAAAAGCATGGATTCCGCTGCCCCAAGGGCTCCTTTGAGCATCAACTCTTCGGCCTCGTCCAATTGTTGGAGTTGGGTGTCGGACAGGTTGTAGGTGTTATCGAAGGTGTAGTTCCCCATGGTCCTCATGCCTTCGGAGATGGTAAGATTTCATGAACTCTTCCTCTTTTTTTTTGGCAGGAAATAACAGTGATAGATAGAGTCTCCAAAATCTCTCAAAAAACGCTACACTGCGCCGCACCTAAAGTGGTGATTTGCTGGCAATGTTTAAGGAGTCCTTACAGGTCGGTTAAATCGTAAGGGTGAGGCTATGCTGAAAACTTCTCTCGCGTACCGCACCAGCCTGCTCACGCTGGTTGGGGTTTTGCTCCTCGTTCCCGCCCTCGCTTCGTCCTACCACGGAGGCATTGGCGGGCCTCAGTCCCACCAAGGCTCCACCGGCCAAGTTGACATCGACGATGTTGCCAAGTCGGGTTGCCTTTGCCACAACGAAGTCGCCGACAACGCCGTCCAGGTGATTCTTGACGACGTGCCCTATGCTTGGGTCGCTGGCGAAACTTACACGCTTCATCTCCAACTCATCGGTGGCCCACCTGCTACCGGAACGTACACCGCCGGTTTCTCAATGCGAGTCTCGCTTGGCACCTTGGCCAGCGATGTGGCACAAAACTGGGAGATTGACGGTGCGGTGGACGAGCAGACCCTCACTCACACCGAGGCCTCTTCNGCCAACGAAGACCGTGCNTGGGTCTTNGANTGGACCGCTCCTGCCGATTCTGGAGCTGGAACGGTTAACTTTTGGATTGTCGGAAATTCGGTAAATGGCGACCAAGTACCAGGTGTTGAAGATCGATGGAATCAACTCAACTTCGCCCTCAATGAAGGCGATGAAGCCTCGGCCGCCATGGGTACGAGAACGCTCTTCGCTGGTGATGGCAACGTCAGTCCTCCAGAACCTGCCCACCACGGTGTCGACCTTCACCACATGGGTGCGAAACTCCGAGCGCATTGGCTCGGACTTCTTGGCTTCGGGGCGGTCATTGGCGTTGTGGTCTTTGCCGGTTTACTCCTTCGATACGGTTTCTCCACGTCTTACAAAGGCCGAAGCAACCAACTCCGATTGCGATACAAACTCATGCGCCGAGGTGATCAATGATGGACGACACAATCACGACCTTGCTCAGAGGTGTTGCTGACGGTAGCATCAGCGTAGACGATGCTCGAACGGCGCTTGAGGGTGCTGAATTGACCGAGGAAGAGATGTCGAGCGCCATCGACCATGGGGTGTTCAACATCGCCGAGCCGGGAACGATTGTCAGTGCCTCCCTCGCTCCGTCCGGCGCATCTTACCTCACCATGTTTTTCCTGGCCTGGGGCTTGTTTTGGATTTGCTACTGGAGCTTCTCCATGATTTACGGTCTCGCCAAAGGATGGGACCAACAGCAGCTTTCGTTCCATTTAGCCATGACCATGACCACACTCATCATGATCGGCATTATTTATCTGAAATTCATTTTGCCTGACACCATCATTGTCAAGCATGCTCAAAACAAATTCATTCCAGAGCACCAGAAAGACTGGCGGGAGTACAAGTGGTGATGCAACATGGCGCGTGAATACGAACTCAAACCCGCCCCATCCGACGGCGCTGATGCTCTTGGCCTCTCGACCACTTCCATCAATCGTCGTCAATTCCTTCGATACGGTTTCAACACCGCTGCTGGTGTGCTGACGGCCTCCCTTGGCATGCTCGGCTTTGCCGCCATCCTCCTGCCACCTGGTGGTGGCGGCGGCGGTGATTTGGCCGTCCAATTTTGGGCCAAAGGACGTGAAGACGAAGCATGGTACGGTGCCAAGCACTTGCAACCCATGACAAAAGCCGACTTTGAAGCTGAAGCCGCCAGTTCATCCACCGGAACCGCCGGGGCTGCTGGCGTTTGGAACGGCGTCCCCGTGGTCGTCAACTACGTCGCTCACTCCAAGTATGCAGGCACCCCGGAATCCAACGGCAAGGCCCGTTTCCAATTCATGGAAGGCTACGATGAAACCGGCAAGTACGTCGGTCATTTCGAAGACCTCGCCGAAGCCGACCCTCGCTTGATGCCATCCGATGACCTCGTGATGGTGTTTGGCCGATGCACTCACTTGTGCTGCATCCCCGGTTGGCAACTTGTGTCCAACTCATTCACGGAAGACTCCTGGACGCCCGGTGGTGGCGATGACGGTGGCACGAAGATGTTCTGTATCTGTCACTCTTCTCGCTTTGACCCGACGGCTCTCGAGATGAACACCAACCGAAACCGTTCCAACGGTGCAACGTTCAACTATGCAGGTATCCGCCGAGCCGGTGGTCCTGCTCCTGTGGGCCTCCCCATCATTCCCATTCAACTGAACGGCGGGGTCATCGAGGGCCTGACTGACTACGTGGATTGGTACACGTACTGCGATTGAGGTGTAGACATGACAACGATGTTTTGGATTCTGTGGTTTTTCATCGCCTTCCTCGTTCTGCTCGTAGCCTTTACGCTGCGCAAGGAGAACGAAGAAATGCCCCGTCGAGACATTCTGCGAGCGGTTGAGTCCTCCGGTAAGATGGGGGTTGCTGAACGGTCGTTCCTTTGGGTGTTCTCTTGGCTTGACACCCGTTTCCGTCTTCAGGACTACTGGAACATGTCCAAAGGCGCCTACTACAACATGCATCGACAAATGCCGTTGACTCACGCAGAGAAGTACAAACTCCGCATCATTTGGTACTGGTATCCCCTGTACTGTCTTGGTGGCATTTCCTTCCTTTCCTTCATCATTCTGGTGATCACCGGAACGGTTCTGGGCATCTACTACGTCCCCGGCGGTGAAGGCGATCCATCTCCTGCTTATGCAAGCATGCAGTACATCATGACCGAGTTGCCCTTTGGTTACATCTTGCGCGCAGTTCACCACTGGACGACGCACTTCATGGTGGCGAGCGTGTTCTTGCACATGTGCCGTGTCTACTTCACCGGTGCGTACCGCAACCCACGTGAATTGAACTGGCTCATCGGTGTCGCCTTGATGGCCCTCACCATCGTGTTCGGCTACTCAGGCTATCTTCTGCCTTGGGACAGTCTTGCTTACGGTGCAGCCATCATCGGCATCAACCTGGCCAACTCAAGTCCCTTGGTTGGCAAGTACATCGCCACCTTGCTGTTCTCTGGCTCTGAACTCACTCCGCTGACGGTCACTCGAATGTACTTCATTCACGTGTTTATTCTCCCTGTCATCGTCACCACGCTCATCATCATTCACCTGTTCATCGTATGGGTACAAGGTATTGCCGAGCCGCATTGATACGGAGGGAAGAAAATGGGACTGATTGACAATTTTGGACGAGTCGCCTCCATGTACATGGAGGAAAAAGAGCAGCTGCAGAAAGCAGAGGAAAAGCGAAAGCGAACGCGAACCGGTCACGGCTTTTGGCCGCACGAAGTGTTGCGTGACAGCATCATTTTCGCCTCCATGCTTTCCATTCTTCTCTTCTACGCTTGGTTGATTCCACCTCCACTTCACGGTGCAGCCGACCCGTATGCCCAAGCAGGGTTCGTGTTTCCTGACTGGTACGTGTTGTTCTCGTACGGTTACCTCCGCTGGGGCGAATACCTTCCACAGTTTGTGGTTCCTACCGGATTCATCGGCGACATCGTCGGACAACCGATGTTCCCCTGGAACGCTGCTTGGTGGGGCGCTGCGCTCACCGGTATTCCCGTCGGTATTCTCGCTCTTCCTCCTTTCTTGGGTGGCCGTGAGAAGCGACCCGTTGAAGACCCATGGTTTGCAGCAGCAGGTGCCGTTTACCTCGCTCACATTTGGTTCATCTCGGTGTTTTCCATCAACATCTTCCTCGAATTATACGGGAAAAACAGATCGGATTTCTGTAAACTTGACTCGCACGGCGATCTCCTTTGTGGAACACGTGAACCGTGGATTGCGGAGGTGTTCAATGCGATACCGTGGGTCATGACCGGTGTGTTGATGTGGATTTGTGTCTACTTTATCGGCCGCGGTCTGCTGATTCGCGCTTGGGGCGCTGGTTTCACCGTCGCCAAGAGCCGCCAACTCATCGTCGGAGCCCTCATTCTTTCCTCAGCCGCAACCGTGGCCACCTTCGACACCTACGACAAAGGGTTCTGGGATGCCAAAGGTTTGCTCACCATCAAGGATTATGGCGAATTGGAAGCCATGCGAACACAACCCGCTGATGTTCATGTTCACGATGTGAACGAATTCACAGACGACCGAGGCTGGTCAGGAACCGGTGTCGTGCCAACCACGGCATGGCTGAATTGGAACATTTACCAACCCGCTCGCTACATCATCACGGACTTCAACGATGCGAACGGCCATCAAGATGCTGAAAACGGCATCAACGCTGCGGCTTCGGGTACCACCTTCAACGGTGGCGAGGGTTACAGCGTGAGCGGTTCTTTCACCATCACTGAAGACACCACGTTGTTCCCAGACGGCCACCCTGAGGAGGTCACCACCCTTACCACGGACTTGACGTGCGAATTCCGCTCCAGCGAGCGAAAGATCAACGATGTGTCCACACAAACCATGGTCGCCACCACCCTTACGGTGACCGATGCATCTGGAAAAGAGATGGTTTCCTTCGCCGATTGTGAAGGCGCTACGATGGAAATGGCCGTTGGCACCTACGACTACACCTACGATGTGGTGGTCAGTGGAGCCCTCGCCTTGAACGACAGCATCACGACCGAGACCTCCTTCAGCATTGCCAGCTATCAACCGCTCTTGGTGTGGGACGAAAACGCCCCTGCTGGTTTGGCTGGCTACACGGTCAACCTCTCCAACAGTGAGGAAATGGCCCTTGGTGGCTCGAGTTTCTCTTACATTGAGAACCCAACATACCACCAAAACCCCAAGTCATTGGACGCAAAACTCACCTATGCCATGTTCATTCCGTGTATCACCTTCGGTGCCCTTGTGTTCGTGTTGTTGCGCTACATGGCCCGTGGCTACGAATTCGAGATGAACAAGTGCTACGGCTGCGACCTTTGCGACGATGCCTGTCCAGTTCGTCTCTTTAACGGCGGTGATAAACTCAACATCATCTACAATTCGTGGAACAACGAAGATGACGGCGTGCCGTTGTATTCTTGTTTGACCTGTACGGCGTGCACCAACGCTTGCCCGCAACTCGTGAACTATGACTCGTATGTCGACATTCGCCGTTCGCTCATCGTGGGTGGGCCGCAAGCAGAGATTCCTCACACCGTGCTCCAAGCGGTCTTGAACGCTGAAGCCGAAGAAGCGGCCGATGACGATTTCATCGCCACGGAAGACTACCCCATCACGTCCAATGTAGGCTACTATCCCGGATGCGTTGACTACCTCGACCAGGAAATGGTTTTCTCGCACGTCAACGAGGGAACGATGAACCTTGGCGACACCACGACGGCGGCGTTCACCCTCTTTGAGGAAATGGGCACCGATGTGGCCTACCTCGGCCGAGACTTCCTCAAGTGCTGTGGCCACGACCAGAAGTGGCAAGGTTTGGACGAAGTCTTTGAGAAGCTCAAGGCGTACAATCAACGCAAGATCAACGAATCGGGTATTGACACCTTGGTCTCGTCTTGCGCTGAGTGTTTCCGAACCTTCGCCCGTGACTACGAACTTGAAGATGTCAAGGTCATGCACACCACAGAGTACCTCATCGAGCAGGGCTTTGACATGAACCTGAAGACCGACGACACCACCGTCACCTACCACGACCCGTGCCGACTCGGCCGACAAATGGGCATTTACGACGAACCTCGTGAACTTATCAACGCCGTCGAAGGCGTTGAAATCGTTGAGATGGAGCACAGTGGCGAAGACGCCATGTGCTGCGGTGTTTCGAGCATGATGTCATGCAACGAGAACGCTCGTTCCCTCCGTGTCACCCGAATGGAAGAAGTTCGTGCGACCGGTGCTGAGACCATGTTGACCTCGTGTCCAAAGTGTGTCTCTCACTTTGAGTGCCTCAAGTTTGAGGGCGACGAAGCCTATGCTGACATCGAAATCTTGGACGTCGTTTCCTTCCTCGCTCGTCAAGTCAACGAGCAGAAGAGCACCTTGGCCTCCGAGCCCAGCGCCGTTGAGAACGTCGAAGCTTGAGTCGGTCTACGGCTCAACCTTTATTCCACGACAGTTGGTAGATACGCACATGGTCGTTGTCGCATGTCCTCATTGTGACGAAGGGATAGAACTCCCTGACGCGGCTGAGGGTCTGTTTGAATGCCCGCATTGCGATGAAGAGTTTGAGTGGGATAACCAAACCAGTCAGGCCCAAGACGCAATGGTCCAACCAAGGGACTTCTGGATTGGTTTGCTCGTTCCGTTTCTAGCGACGTGTTGCGGATTAGTGCTCTCTGTCATTCTTGTTGGCGACACCTGGGATGTTCTTCTTTGGGGTTTTCTTTCCATCTTACTCTGCCCAATATTGGCCCTTGGGATCGTGATTTACGGCTACATAAACAGGCGGAACCTTCTGTGGATCGGTGCGAGCGTAGCGCTCGCTATCTCAGCACCGTTGTGCCTCTTGTTGATTTTAGCCGGGCTCTAAACCAATCTGGATTAATCCATATCCTCTTCATCATCGCTCATGCCGACGATTTCGTAGTTGGAAGGGAAGAGGGCAATGGCCACGCCAACGACAAGAGAAAGGAAGCCCCACATGAAGCGCTGTTGAACAAAGAGCAATTCCAATGCGAGCACGACAAGAAGCAGGCCACCAATGTTGGACGTCCAAACGAGGTTCTTGAACGTGGAAAGCGAGACACCTTCGGTACCCGGCTTTCGGTAGGGTCCAAATTCTCCTCCAAAGCGTTGAGCCGTTGCATCTTTTCCTTTCTTTGACATTGGGTTCACCTCATCGGTCAATCATCGTGATGGCGTCGGTTGGACACGCCAAAACACACAGCCTGCACCCTGTGCAAGCGTCTCGAATAATCTTCGCTTTACGGTTGCTTTCCACCGACATCAGCGGGCTACGGACATCAACGAAGTACAATTCAATGGCGTCGTCATCGCAAACGATGGTGCACTGGTCACAACCAATGCATTTGCGTTCCTCGACAAAGGCCACGGTGCCCTCTCCGCCCTTGGTGTTGGCCCGTTGTTCCCCACGCTGGCGATTCAAGGCTGTTCGAATACGAAGCGCCTCTTGCTCTCGGCGCTTACGCAACTCGTCAGCGCCAGTCATGCTGTCACCTCGGTGGTAGGTTCCCCTTGAAACTTGGCAACGCACAGGTTAACCAAAACATCGCCAAAACAGTAGAACGCCCCCACCAGAAGAGGGGGATTCCATGCGGTTAATCCAGTCCATGGGACCTCTCTGGCCCATTCCCAATTTTGAAGGTAAGTGCCCCACAATTCCATGGCCAATGCTGCCCATGCCATGGCGGCGTACAATCGGGGTTGAGGTCCCCACTTTGTGAAGGCCAACACCAGGATCAGCATGACCACGCCAGAGGTGTCTCCACCCGTCCATGCCCCATAGGCTACCATGGGAACAAAGGGCAGGAGGAGCGGCAGCGCCATCTCGGTTCGCATCCGAGAAGCGGCTCTACGGCCCAAATCAAAGAGGAAATAATGCCCTGCAGGGACAAAGAGTGGCATGAAGTCGCGCTGATATTCGTACACAAGCCAAACCTCCGAAAAGAAGAGTTCCATCGGTGTGGCCAAAGCCACAACGGCGATCATTTCAATCCGCTCTTTGCGGTCGGCTTGGCGGTAAATGAACGCAAAAACACCCCAACACCAGATGTTTACTGGCCATTCCGCCCAGGCATCCGGGAGGAAACCTCCAGCGGCCGTGGCGGAAATCCAAAGCCCGATGGCGATGGTTCCAATGTACAACCACACGCGCTGGCTCATGATGGTGCGAGGAAATGTTGGTTTTCATCCTGTTGGATTAACTCGACCAGGCTTCGGCTTCAGCTCCCATGGCGAGCATGCTCAGTTCTGCGACCAAGGCATGCCAGCCATGTGCTTCCCGAATATGCGGGTTTTCAGCGTCTTCGTAGTTCTCGAAACGCGCACTGGGCGAGTTGAGGTTGTCCATGTCGGATTTCTTCGCATTGATTCGGTAAAACCAAGAGGCTGCTTCCCCGTCTACGAGGTAGACCACGGGTTCCAATGTCTCGCCGGTTTCGGTGGCCAACGCCGTCGGTATGCCCTCTTGAATGAGGAAATTTTCAACCTCTGCTCCTCCCTTGGCGTAACGGAGTTTGTTCGCCTTTCGATTGGAGAGGTTCAGAATTTGTTCACCTGCGGTCAACATCATGATGCCAAGGCCGTACGTGCCGCTGTCGTTCTTCATCACGACGGTCGGTTCTCGGTCGATGCCGAGCGTAGCGTATTTCTCACGAAGGCCGTCAAGAAATTCGTCAATTTCTTCAGCGAGTTTGATTTTGCAGGCCTCTTCCGTCAAGCACTTGTTTTGTGAAACAAACCAATCGGGCATCAAATGCCACGGGTCGATCGACAAGAGCGATGCCATCTCGTCAACATAGGGTTTGAGCATCTCGTAATGGTGTGATTTACGTCGTCGGAACCAACCCATGTGGGGCGGGGGAGTGATGTTCGTGCTTTGGACGCCTGGAATCGCTCCATCGGTCAAATCGTTGTTGAGTAGAATCAGGTCGGGATGGTCGCCGTCCACTTCGAGTTCACCCGTTTCATCCACACGAACAGATTGCAACAACAAGGGGCCGGATAATCCGTTGAGAGCGCCAAATTCGTTTAGGTCGGGTGAACCAACCGTACAGGAGAAACCTGCTTGCTCAATCATGGACTTGATGCTGGCGATGTTTTCGACATAACCGGGGTTTCTGGTGTGGCTTTCTGGATAGATGTGAACCCACTTGCACGATGGATGCGACCGCTGAACATGCTCTTTGAACAGGTCGGCAAGTTCCATGAGGTTTTCTTTGGAGACGTTGTTGAAACCAGCGGGAAAGTGATTGGCATCGACCACGCCAATTTTCCAACCTGCATCACGAACATCAACGCTGCCGTAGATGGGGATGGGTACTTGCGAACGTTTTTCTTTCATCCAAGCGGTGATCTCCACGCGCTTGTCTTCCAAAAGTTGGTTCTGGTCTCTTAGATTCATCCCGAAATCACCTCAGTCAACAATGCATCAATGGAGCGTCCGACGTGCTTATGTCCGTCTTGACGCAGATGCAGAGCCTCGAACAGACCTAGACCGATGGCCAATTCTTCTTGCCCTTTGAGTACGGCACTCCACTGGTTGTAGTGCATCATCAATTCCTCGATTTGGCTACCTCGGTCGTCAAGGAATGTTTGGAGCATGGTTGGAGCGGTCGCTCGCCCGGCGGGAAGTTTTGGTCGCCTGACAATGTCCTTTGGTAGATTGGTCAGGTCGGCAGCTCGGCGAAGGGCTGCTTTTTCCTCTCGTTGCGTGCTGCGTTTCCAATCCATTGGGAGGGCGTAAGAAGCTCTACGATGAGCCCGGCCGAGGAAGGGAACACGAACCTCAAGGGAATGTGCCATCGAATGGCGGTCAACCAAGCGCAGTTGAAAGTTACTGAGTTGGCCGTGCTCGAGTTCAAAGTTGAGCATGTTTTGCAAATCAGCGGTCACTTCAGACGGGTCGTGGGTGGCTTGGTACCACCCTTCGCTTGGAGAAAGACCCCCTTTCAACAATGCACGTTGGTGGGCCTCGGGCAGAGCAGCCATGCGCTGATTCAGCAGCGCCTTGTGGCCGTCCAAGTGGCCGTATCTGGGATAACCAGCATGCAATTCGTCGGCGCCTTGGCCACATAATCCGACCTTTACATGATTTGACATGTGCTCGAACAGCGGATGGAAGAACATGACCGTCACATCGGCATCTTCGCCATGCCAGGCCAAGTCGGGTAGTCGCTTCTCAAAGGCGTCCGCTTCCAACAGGTGCTGATGATGCGTGAGGTCATGGTGTGCTGCCACCTGCTCGGCGGCGACCCAATCGGGGTTTTCTTCGCTCTCTGCCACCGTCCAGCAAGCAGGAACGTCTTGCCCTGCTCGCTCGGCCGCCTCATGAGCGACCGCAGCGACAAGACTGGAGTCCAACCCTCCTGAAAGCACGATGCCCACCGGTACGTCGGCGAGCAACCGTTGCTGAACCCCCTCAACGAAGGTTTCCAACAGTTCGCCTGCGTTCATTTCAGGGTCCCATGTCGGCATGGGATTGAGGTGTTGCCGTTCAATGTTGGCGATGTCAAGCAAGGTTGCTTGTCCGTGTTCATCGAGGCTCCACCGTTCGACCGTCCCCGGTCTGACTTGGTGGACGCCTTTCAGAAGCGTCGTGGCGTCAAGTGGGTATTCCCACACCAATCTTGCAGCCAACGCCAATTCGTCAATTTCGGGTCGGTGGCCTTCGTGGGCTTGAAACGCTTTGACTTCGCTGGCGAACAACATGGTTCCGTCAATCATTGTGCGCACCAACGGCTTGATGCCCATTGGGTCTCGAGCGAGGATCAATTGACCGTCCGTTGGATTCCACAACGAAAGGGCATACATGCCGTCAAGCGACGACAACCATGTTGCATGCTCTTTGGCGGTAAGCGGCCTTTTCGTTTTGCTTCTCATGGACCGATGAACCGCCAATACGGCTTCTGTATCGCCTGAGGTCGTGAATCCATAGGCCGGATGGAGTGAACGGAGTTCTCGGTGATTGTAGATCTCGCCGTTCAAGACCATGACGGCACCGTCATGGTCACTCATCGGTTGTTGGCTTGAAAGGAGGTCCAAAATGGATAAGCGGGCGTGAGCAAACCCGACCGCCTCGTCCATCCACACGTCATTTTCATCGGGGCCACGGTGTTGTTGAAGTTGATTCATCCGTTGCAAAAGGGTGGCATCGGGATGGCCAAGAACGCCTGCGATGCCGCACATGACTTCAGCAAGAGGGGGTCCCTTTTCAAGAGATGTTCAAAATCATCTACCAATGATTACCAAAGCGGGTATCGGACCATCGTGATGGCAAGGAGAATCATGGTCAGAGCAAAGCCCACTTGGTAGGCGATTTGGGGGGGGTCCGAATTGGTGTTGTCGTCGGCCATGTCCTTCACTAACCTCAACGACAGAAACCCCCCATTTCAACATATTGAAACAGAGCGCTGAAATTTGCTCGCTTAGGCCATCATCAACGCAAAGGGTTCGAGCAGAAGAACCAACGCAAGCGGGATGAGCAACATGGTGGCGTTGTCGTCAATGTAGGTCAGTCGGGGCCATTCAGAAATCATGCAGACAGGTGCGAGAAGGATGGCCAACCAAATCGGTGTTCCAAATTGAACCACGGCCACAAGCCAAATGGCCAGAATGAGAAGCGTGGCGTAAATCATGACCTGGCGATCGGGAATATCCTTTCTTCGAAGTTCACCCATCAGCGGGTCGCCAAGGGCGAGGGA
>NZEQ01000007.1 GCA_002689105.1 Verrucomicrobiales bacterium
GTGCAAAAAAGCGCCCCCAAGCCGAAACCTTCACCCTCAGCCTCCCATTCGGCTCGCTCCTGCTCAATGTAGCTCTTGGCGATGTAATGGCGTTCCATGTTTTCGGTTTCAGAGGTCTTGTGTACATACAGGAACGACGACATTTCCCCTACATCGTGGGCTTCGTACATCCATACGTCATCGTAAGGGTGGGCCCCCTCTTCGTACACTCGGTCTTCTTGACCTTCTACCGGAGACTCGCACCAATCAGGGTACTCGAACGCATCATCAATGTCCGCCGGCACCCAATCTTCGGGCAGTGCAAATTCAGGAACAAAACGCACACAATAGTACCGCTCATCCCCCATGAAACCGTACACGATGGAGTCGCCGACGTCTTCCCAACGGTATTCTCCGGTGTACGTTTCGCCGGTTTCCAAATCTTCGGTGCGTTCTCGGATGTGCTGGTCCTCACTGACTTCAATCGATTCAATCACACCTCTGATTGTTCCCTCAAAACAATACGGGGGATTGCCACCAACGACGACTTCAGTTTGAAAATTCCAGCATCCCGATACACTGGGAGATTCGTCAACGGATTGAGCCTCGTTGTAGATACCAAGGCTGAACAGCGTGGTGATGGACGCCATCACGAGGAAGAAGACGGTGCCAACCACACGGACAACCCTGCTCTCGGACAGTTCTAAACGGGTGCCGTGTTGGTCGGAAACCATTCGATAAGCGCCCGGCTTTTTTTTGACCCAAGCAACCGGGTACCCTTCGACCATGAACGGAGGCCCGTTCTCTTCCTACATGAAGGATTACTCGGCACCGAAGAACTGGCGTATCATCGGGTGCATTTCCATGGCCTGTTCCTTCTGGATTTGCTCGTAGGTTCGCAGAATGATACCGACNGCCANCANGAGACCTGTNCCNGTNGCNTTNCCNACCGTACCNANCAGNTCAGCACCTGCAGCNAGNAGNCCGACNAANGCACCNGAGAAGTAGGTCACCGGTGGGATGTAGTTCTCGAGGATCTTCTCCANAACCTTGGGGTTCTTTCGGAATCCNGGAATCTGCATGCCCGTGCGCTCGATNTGCTTGGCNACGTCCTTNGTNCCCATGTTGGTGGTGTCAATCCAAAANTTCGCGAAGACCATNGAACCNACNGTCATCAANGCNACNTAGAACACCACGTGGACCATGATTTGTGTCAGCGAGTGCCCAAACACGTCACCCTGCTGATTGAGCAGTGGNATCAACCAGTCGTTCACGCCGTTCACCATGCTCGCATACCACGCAAACCCACCGGAAGCNGTGGTNTGACCTGGTTCATAGGTCCCGATGAANGCCGACGCCGACATCCAACCGTTCTGTCCCAGAATTGGTGTTTGACTGAGCGTTGGATGGCTCCAGAAGAGGAGGGTGAACATGTTGATGTTGGCNAGCAAAGCAGCCATCAAAATGACGGGAATGTTCGAGGCGTAGACCAAACGAATGGGGTATTTTCCACGNTGGCCACGGACCTTTCCGTGGGTCAGCGGCAATTCCAACTTGCTGGATTCAGCGTAGGCCACGACCAAGAACACGATGATCGACGAAACCAAAGCCGCCACGGGGTTCACGTGGGTGAGCAACATGATTTCGAAACCGTTCGCTTGAATCATCTCGTAGTTGGTCGATTCTCTGAACATGTAGAAAATCATCGGCAATGTACCCGATGGCGGGTTCTGAATGGAATAGGGTGCTCCGGTGGTGGTAGCGAGCGGTGAGAGGGTACCCACAAAGGTCGATTGCGCCACACCGGCGGCAATGAACAACGAGATACCAGAACCAATACCCCACTTGCTGACAAGTTCGTCCAGCAAGAACACGAGGTATGAACCAGCGAAGAGTTGAGCGACGATGACGAAGTTTGCCCATCCCAAGCCGTAGGCGTCAATGAGCCACTCGCTTGGGTCAAGGAACCCGTAAGTTTGCGGAATGGATTCGATGGGAATCATGATGAGAACCAGGAGTTTCTGAACACCTTGGTACATGGCTTTGTCTTCGGAGTTGCTCAAGTCCAGACGGATGATTTTGGCACCCGCAAACAATTGCATGATAATCGAACCAGTGACGATGGGTCCGATACCCAAGTGCATGATGGTACCCGAAGCACCGGCCATGATNGAGCGGAAACCGCTGAACAGGTCAAGCGCTTGNCCNGAGAGCCCGAACAACATGACGTTGGTCATGGCGAAGTAAATGATGAGAACGAACGTGGTGGTCCACATCTTCTCGTTGAAACGAACGTGTCGCTCAGGCTTGGTGATGGTCGGGTANACGTCCACGAAGCGGCTGAGGGCGTAGAGGCGGCTGCTTTGGTCGCCGCTCCACATGAAACACGTCAAAATNGCAGCTGCGGCAAAGCCGAGCAGAATGATACCAACAAGGAAGAAGCCGACACCTTCGTCGTATCCGCCCCAAGCAGCCGGTCGNACGTACCANACGGCGATGGAGAGGAAGGCAAGCCAACCGGTCAATTTGCCGTAGCGGCCTACGAAGGGCATGTCCTTCAGGCCNGGAGGGAGGTCGCGCTGGAAACACAGCATACAGTAGCCCAAGTAGAAAACGGAGAACACCAATCCAAAGACTGCAGCNTCCCTTGCTTGACCCGTTCCGGACAGTTCATCGGACTGCCAGTAGATCATAAGGGCGTAGTACAGGACACCGGTCAGTGCGATGGCCCATGGAATTGGCTTGTGCTTCATTGTGAATCACCTTTGAAGTTCACTCTTCTTCCCATTCGTCGTCCCAGTCGTCGTCTCCACCGGATTCGATGGAGCCACCAGCGGCGGCAACCTTCTCGGCGGCTCGAGCGCTGACTTCGTCGACAATNACGGTCAATGCCTTGCGGATTTGACCGCTTCCCAGGAGTTTGTCGATGCCTTTTTCGGTCAAGTTCACCGTGTCAGCGCCGTTGGCCATCTCTTCGAGTTGACCGACGTTGGCCGTCACGTGAACGGTACGAAGTGTAGGGTGTCGGTTGAAACCGTGCATGCCCCAGTGCTTGGGCATGTACTTGATTCGAGTCATCACGCGGTGCTTGTTCATACCNGCGTTTCCACGGCCACCACGCTTTCCTGCGCCACGGCCGGCTTTCTTTCCACGACCGTGNTAGCGGTTGCGTCCACGGTGCTTGTTTGCTTTTGTACCCATCTTATTCACCTCAAATCATTCGGTCGACAAGGTCGCCAATGGCATCGCCACGAGAGCCGAGAGCTCCACCAACGACGAAGCTGCGCTTGATACCGCCCCATCCCTTCGGTCCTCGAGGGGGGTGGAGGCGGAAGACGCGCTTCAGTCCTGGAATGTCTTTCACTTGGGCTTCACCAGCCGTGATGGCTTTGGCGAAGTCGCCGATGTTCTTGTAGTCGGTGTGCTCGGCCACGATGGCGTCGGTCAACGGAGCGTTTCCGGCCATTCGACCGCGCTCGGTGAGCATGCGCTCAACCATGGCCACGTCGGCTTCGCCCCACGTGATGTAGTCCTTGGCCTTCTGAAGCATACCGCGGTATTGCGGGTTGTCGGGGATGATGATGGCGTGGTTGACACGGGTCAAGTTCATGTGACCCATGGTCTCACGAATGGATCGCTCAACCTTGACATCGCTTCGNGCTCGTACAACAATGAACGTCATGAGTTCTTCCTCCCAGTATGGATGTAGAGATTTTCACGCTGTGCGCTGGTGACGCGGGTCGTGTTGATGTTCTTCAACGCATTGAAGGTCGCAGCGGCGTAATTGATGGTTGTGCGAGTCTGGCCTTTGGTCCGAGACAGCACGTCCTCAATACCAGCGAGTTGCAAAACACTCTTCCCGGTTTGACCGATGACCAAGCCCTTCCCCTTTGCAGCGGGCATGAGCGTGACACGGGTGGAAGCAGCACGACCGTTGACCTTGAACGGCACGGTATTGCCGGGTCCTGGCGAGGATTCCCATGAACCGTTGCCACGTTGAACGGAAATGAGGTTCAACTTGGCGGCCGTGATGGCCTTGCGAATTGCCGTTGCAACTTCCTTGGCCTTGGCCATGCCGAGACCGACGTAGCCGTCNNTGTTNCCNACNCANGCCATGACGTTGAAGCGNACACGNCGACCGNNGTCGGTCATNCGNTGNACCATGTTNACNTNNATNACNTCGTCNTCGAGNNCNGGNANNANNGCGTCAACAATCTCAACTTCACGAATTGGTAGACCTGAAGCAAGAGCCGCCTCGTAGGTGATGATCTTTCCTGCCATAACGGCGGCACCCAATCGGGTTCGAGGTTCCCACTTTCGCAGGTTTGCGATGGGGTCGTCTTGATTGCGTCGTCGGCGTCGAGGATCTGGCTTCTCATCAGCTTCATCTGGAGCATAGGCTTGAAGCAAACCCGGCGCCATGGTTGGAACGTTTTCTTCACTCATCAGTAGGCCCCCTCAATGGTTTTCTTCGTGGTTTCAATATCTCCAGCGACGCTGTCGTCGATGTGGGCTCCGCTCAAGCGGTCCTCATCGGGATAGACATCTTCGCTGTGTGGAAGGTCCAGTCCTGCATCGCTCATGCCCTTGAGGGCGGCGTAAACACGACCGCCTCGGGTGCTGGCAGCCAAGCCAATGTCGAGCACGGCTTCGCTGGCGCCAGAAGCGACGGCTGCTTTGCCCATGGCAAAGCCAACCAAGTAGGATGCAGGGACCGATTTGAGCGAACGGTTGCTGGGCCATCCGTATTTCTTCACCAAGTCAGACCCAGTCACGGAAACCGAGACAAGGTCACCATCTGCAGCCCATGTTACGAGTTGGCAGGTGGTGCGGGTGTTGGAGATACGAACAACAGCACGGGGCATCTGGCCGCGAAGCAACTTGAGACGACGGCGGTAGTCGGTGAGACCGGCCTTGCGTCGGCGGAAAATTGAACGGCGGTTGTTTCCTGCCATCACTCATCGCCTCCCTTGAATTCAACACCCTCTAGCGTCATTTGGGAACGCATGTGGGCAATGGAACGGTAGGAACCGCCCTTGGCCTTGAGGTAGTATCGACGGTACTGTGAAGGTTCAATCGTCTTGTCCTCACGAAGTTCCTTCAACACACGGCGTTGACTGCGGATGGTTCGCATCCAGCGGTTCTTGCGTGGGTTGCGAGCGTTGGCCGTACCGGCACGGGTACCTTGTCCCTTGCGGCGTCCCTTTCGCTTCTGAGCCAAACGGGCACGAGCACGAACACGGGAGGTACCCTTCACGGGCTTGGCACGAATCCAGCCTTCATCGATAAATTCGCGAATGTCGTCGGTTTGGACTGCGGATGCGATCTGGTCGACGTAGAGCGGGTTGATCCACACTCGGTTTTCGCCGCACTTGAGCAGACGAGCTGCGATTCGCTTTTGATTGGTGATTTGCATCAAACATCCCTCCGTCGGTTCAACACACGAACACCGAGTTCGTCGGCTCGTGCGTAAATGTGCTCTCGCTTTCGTCCACCGACCGTGGCACCCACACGGGCAGCCTCGGTTTCGGGGTCAACAGCCTCGAGGTCAGCAAGGTTGTGCACCATCACTTCACGGAAACCGGAAGGGTGCAAGAATCGGGCAGCGGCGACCTTGCCGTGGCCAATTCGAACAAGAGAACCTCGGTACTTGTAGTTGCGACGTTGCTTGTTGTCCATACCGTGAGGTGCGCGCCATCCGGAGCGAGAAAGTCGCTTGTAGCGGAACCANTCGGTTCGGCGGAAGGACGGNGTNTTCTTCTTCTGAGCGGCACGGAGAGCCAAAGCTGCCTTCATCTCGTCGCCGAGAACAGGCTTNTGCTTCACCATNTAGACGTCTTCGCCTTCATCGTCCCAGTCTTCGTCGTCCCATGCGTCATCGTCGGCTGCTTCCTCAACAGGTGCATCTTCCTCGACGACATCATCCGTTTGTCCATCGGCTTCAAGCAGACGGGCGATGAGATCGGTTTTCTTTCCAGAAACAGGCAGTCCCTGTTCCTTCAACAACTCCTTGAGTTGTGCTACGGTCATTGATTCGTAATCTTCAGCCACTTCAATCACTCCTTGTTCAACAGGTAAATACCATCCTGGAAGACACGGCGGTCTCGATTCTTCACGGTCGTACAACGCTCAATGTTCGCTGCGGTTTGACCAACAGCTTCCTTGTCAATTCCGGAAACGGTGACTTCTACCTTGTTTGAGACCTTGACGTCAACGTTGTCAAGGATGTGGGCGGTTCGTGGAACTCGCTCACCAAAGTAGTTGTTCACTTGGAAGGTGTTGCCGTTCACGGCGAGGGTCATTGGGAAGTGAGAATAGAAGGCCTTCAGGTTGTAGGTGAAGCCGTCGGTCACGCCTTTGACCATGTTGTTCAGGTGGGCGTTCCAAGTGCCAGCAAGGGCTCGTTGCTTTCGTCGTGGAAGTTCCACGCGGACAACGAGGCCTGAGCCGTCTTGGAAAAGGTGAATCACGTCGCTTTCAAACGAGCGAGTGAGGGTTCCCTTTGGGCCGGTAATGGTCACGACGCCATCTTCGCTGAGATTGGCAGTGACGCCTTCAGGGATGGTTACGGTGTGTTCGATTCTGTCGAGTTTTACCATGTTTGTTCACCTCAGTACACGTAGGCCAGCAGTTTGCCGCCAATTCGAGCGTCCTTTGCATCGTTGTGATGCATCACGCCGGAGTTGGTCGTCAAGATGAGAAGGCCGAAGTCTCGGGCAGGGAGATAACGGGTCTCCCACTTCTCGTATTCTTGGCGACGAACGCTGTGGCGAGGCTTCACCGTACCGCAGCGGTTGATCGTTCCACGCAGTTCGACGACAAAGGCGTCGCCACGGCCGTTTTCAACACGTTCAATGTTGCCAACATAGCCTGAGTTCTGCATGATGTTTAGCACGTTGCCAAGAAGTTTGGAAGCAGGTGTCAACTCAACGTTGAACTTGCCAGCTTGCTCGGCATTGTAAATTTTGACAAGAGCGTCATTCAATGGGTCTAATTGCATTCTTTGTCCCTCCTCAATTCATTTTCTTGAAACCGATTTTCGGTGCAACGTCGCGGAAGCATTGTCGGCAAAGTCGCAGCCCATGGCGGCGAATCATCCCTCGCTTGCGTCCGCATCGGCGGCATCCAATCGTTCGTCCAATTCGTTCTCCGTGATCTCGTGCCATCTTCATTCCTCCAGGATACTGATGTTGAAGTTCTCAACGAACCATGCTCGGGATTCTTCTGCCGAGACACGGTGCTTCATGCCGACCTTGCTCTTTGCACGTCGGCGGCGACTGACACGATGGCCGGGGCGTTCGAGCACGGCCGTAATGTCCATTCCAAAGATTCCAATGTCCGGGTCGTACTTTTGCCCAGGGAAGTCCGTATAATCACGAACACCGAAAGAGAGGTTGCCCTCTCGGTCAAAGTTCCACGAAGGGATGGTGTTCTCACGGCAGTCAAAAGCGCTGGTCAAGAAAGCCTTGATGTCCTCTTGCTTGCGCATGGTCGCTTTGCACCCAATGGGGGCACCGATACGAACTTTGAGGTCTCGGTTTTGAATGCGGCCCAGGGTTCGCTGTGGCTTGACACCGGTGACCATTTCGAGAACGTTTTCAGCGTTGACGAGGCGTTCACCACCTTCACCCACGCCGATGTTCACGCACACCTTGGTGATGCGCAATTGACTCATGGGGTTGGCTGTGGCGCTCATTCAGCCACCTCCGTCAGCGGCATGCTGGCGTCGCCAATGGCAAACACGTTGCGAGCGACCGTGCCAAAGCCATCGAATTGAACTTCGTTTGGCATGCTCGAGCGCTTCTCGACGTATTCCGTGACCTCGGCGGTTGAGCCGACGTGGGCCCCACCGATGAGGTAGCAACGGGTTCCTTCTGCGAAGCGGATGTGCTCGACGACCTTCTGGTCTGGCAGGCTGATCTTGAGTGAATCACCCGTAGAGTAAGCATCCTTCGATGGGTCATCGACGAGAATGTTGCGGCCGTCGTGAAGGTTGAGTTGGGTTCGACCGCCCTTGATGGTGGTCTTGCCTTCGATGCGGCAGACCTTCCACGAGGCTTCGTCAGCGCTGA
>NZEQ01000008.1 GCA_002689105.1 Verrucomicrobiales bacterium
CCGTGAATTCAGGTGAACTGACCCTGCCCATCATTGACCGAGACGGCTCGAGCATTCTCATCACTCCGCAAGGTGATGATGCTGCCAACAATCAATGAAGCAGCACTCTGCGCCGTGAATAGCCTCTTATCTCCTTTCAATCAGGTTGAATTATGGCAGAGGTGAACCTACTCTACATTGGTTCAATTTTGAGTGCTGCTCTTGGTTTGCTAGCTCTCTACCTCGTACGTAAGAACGAGACGTTGGATTGGAACGAATCCATTGCGGCGCATATTTTGTGTTTGATGTTTATCTCTAAAGGCGTTCAAAATGCGTCAGCGGCGTACTATTTCACCGCTTCAGGTAATGAGTGGCAATTTTTCTTTCAACTTTCGACCATGATGGAATACTTCTTTGGAGGCGCCATGGTGATGATGTGCTTGGTGTACCCCATACCGTTCTTACGCACAAAAAAGCACCTCAAAATCGCCGCCCTTGTGTTGTTGGGACATCTTTCTTTGAAAATTGCACTCAACCTCGCAGGCATGTCGCCCCATGTTCTCCAACTTCCGGGCACGCTTTATGTCGCTGGATGCCTTGTTTGGGGCACCGTTTATGTTCGCTTCAGGACATTGCCGCAGGAACAACGAACGGAATCAACAAGAAAAATCGCCCTTCTTTGTGGGCTGTTTTTGACCCTCATCATGGGGCATGCTTGGATGTGGTGGCCGGGCTTGTTCATGCAAGCGGATTACTTCTTTTTCATCGATGCTGGAGGTGGCGCCTTCACGCCAATGAGCTGGGATTTCTCCCTTTTGAACGGGTACGCGTTTTGCATCTCTGTGGGATTGGTGATGCTTGTTGTTGAACTGTACATGGCCATCAACGGCGATCGGTCAAATTTGGTCTACATCGTTTCAACATACTACATTCTCGGCGCCATAGGTTACACCGTTTTATCTTCAAAAGACTCTGCAGGCTTTTTCAGCGATGCTGCAGGCCTGGCGGAACTTTGGAATACACTCACCTCCTCGATGCACTTCACGATTATTCGTCCGATTATCGCGCTTTATGTGCTCATGAAATACGATCTCTTTGACATCAATCCAACGACGCGGCCTATTGCCAAGACAATGGCCATTATCCTCATTGTTGTTGCAACATCTGCAATTCTAGAATTGGTTCAAACGATTATTCCAATCAATCAAATGGTATCGGCCGCCTTACTTGGGATCATCATCGCCCTCGGAGTTGGTTGGGAGGAACGTTCGTTCAACTCCTTGGTCACAGACCCGTTTGACATACGCAAAGGCGTGGATGAGCGATGGTATCCTGACCTTGACATCAAAACCAATCACATTTCGCGAATTGACGGTTATGCCTTTGTTTATTTGCTTCTGAGTCTCTTAATCTCGTACATTGTTTGGCAAACGGGAACCCCGATGGAAACACTGATTGAGCGAACGGAGGCCTCCTCATGAGTGATGAAAACATCCTCACCTTACTCTTTGAGGAGCCAAGTTCCAAACCTAAACTCATCACGTTCTTTGCGGTTGTCATGTTGGTCGTCGCTTACAATGCAAGCGTCTTTTTTGTTATTCGGGCCGACGACATCGCGCTAAAAGACACCATCCCCTCTTTTGAGATCTCATTCAGTGAGATTACTTATGGTCAAGACGAAACCATCACGGTGGGCGATGGTGAAACCCAAACCATCACGTACACAGCCCCCGACGATGTGATGCAGAACCATTCAGGGTTCGGATATCTGAAAATCGTCTTGACTTACGATGAAACATCGGGGGAATTTGCAGACCCATGTGACACCGTCCTCGCAGATATTTCTCCAACAGGCGCCAATGCCCAATGGTCTGACGAAGGAAATGTGTTGAGTGACGGAGATTCGGATTGTAATGCCATTGAACTCTTTGTCCTTGTTTATCCAGGATATTCAGGCGATGCATCCGTGGAAAGTGGAAAATCGGCAGCGGAATGGGAGGAGGAATGGAGCGATGCAACGCACGGGGCAGGCGTTTTTTCAATCGACATCGAAGTTCAAGTCAATGAGCCCCCGACCTCAGGGCTACCCACTGTTGCAGATGATGGCGAAACGGTGACCGTTGTGATTGAGGCAGTATTCTTTGACGCCCAGATTGTAGAAATCACTTGAATGGATTGTTCGGCGAGTAAAAATACACCTCGCCAACAATATTCTGCTCTGTTGTTCAGATGACGAGATTCAGCGCGGGCCATCGCGCATTTGCTCATTAAAAATCCACGAGCACACCATCCTGATTATTCAAAAATTCATTTTTTATGTTTTATTCTAATCATTTAGATAATATTTAATGGAAATTATGGTGCGTATGATTCATATACCGTCCTCATAGCGAGGCATTTGATACCCATGATGGATAAAGCAAAACTGGAGTACATTTGGCTCGACGGATATGAACCCACACAAAACATGCGAAGCAAGACCATGGTCCGGTCGGACTTTGGTGGCACGGTTGAAGAGTGCCCGATTTGGATGTTTGACGGTTCCTCCACCAAGNAAGCCGATGGCAGCTCCTCCGACTGCCTGTTGAAGCCCGTGAACATCTTCCCCGACCCCCAGCGCGTGAACGGATACTTGGTCATGTGCGAAGTGATGAACCCCGACGGNACGCCTCACCCTAGCAACGGCCGAGCAACCATTGACGACGATGACAACGATTTCTGGTTTGGCTACGAGCAGGAATATTTCATCATGGACGTTGACACACAACTCCCCCTCGGTTTCCCCGTTGGTGGCTACCCTGGCCCACAAGGCCTCTACTACTGTTCCGTGGGCGGAAAAAACACCCACGGCCGCTCCCTCGTTGAGGAGCACGCCGACCTTTGTCTTGAGGCCGGCATCAACTTTGAAGGCATCAACCAGGAAGTCGCTTGTGGCCAGTGGGAATTCCAAATCTTCGCCAAGGGCGCCAAGCAAGCCGGCGATGAACTCTGGGTCGCTCGCTACCTCCTCGACCGTTTGACCGAGAGCTACGGCTACTACATTGAATACCACCCCAAGCCGATCAAGGGCGACTGGAACGGTTCAGGAATGCACGCCAACTTCTCCAACGGCGCCATGCGCGACAAGGGCGGTAAGGAACTGTTCGACAGCATCTGTGAAGCCTTTGGCCAAAACATCGAGAAGCACATGGCCGTTTACGGTGCGCACAACGAAGAGCGTTTGACCGGTCTTCACGAAACGCAATCCATTGACCAGTTNTCGTACGGCGTCTCCGACCGTGGGGCTTCCATTCGTGTGCCAGCCACCGTCCCAACCGACGGCTGGGTTGGACGATTGGAAGACCGCCGACCTGCCTCAAACGGTGACCCCTACAAGATCGGTGCCGTGATCATCTCGACCACCAAGTCGGTTTGCTGAGTCTTAGGCTTCAGCCTCGCGCTTACGCAGGCGTCGCACGCCGATGAGGACCGCCAGAATGACCACGAGGGTGAACACGTTCGCCACGATCATCGCCAGGGATTCGACCAAGATGCCGTAGAGCAGCCACAAGGCCAAGGCCACCGTNACCACGCTGAACGTGGTCAACGAGATGCCTTCGTGTTGTTCGTGAATCCAGACATCACGAATTTGAGGTATCCATGCGACGATGCCCAAAGCGCCCGCNACAAGGCCGATGGCTTCAATCCACATCTCNGCCATGGTGGTGGGCCCCGTTGCGAAGTGCTTCAAGGCTTCTCTAGGGTTTGACCCAATCCATCGTTCAGGGACGGTGTTGAGAGGTTGAGCGAGGCGACGGTTGACCACGGGATGTCCTCAGGACTTTTTCGACCAACCACATGCATTCTCAATGATTTTCCGAACGGGAGTTTCGCTTCCATGTGGCGCTCACCGGTGTTGAGATTGAGTTGACTTGGCGGGGCCGTGAACAAGGTGAGAAACCCCCGAGGGTGGTCAATGGAGCCCAATAACGGCGTCCTGCGANCATCTTGCCACGTTTCGATTGCGTCACCCAATCCTAAATCCAAGACATCGCCTTTGCACATCAANCCCCCGTTCAACTCCACTTCATCCCAGGTTCCAAANCCCTGCAATGTTTCCAACAGAGCCTCATTCANCTCCCCGGGGTTTTCGTCTTCCAAAAGGCCGATGAAGCCCGCCTCGTCTTTGACAATGCTGCCCANGTCCATGACATTGGACGGCCAGTCCAGATTGCGATTGGTAAAGGCCAGCACAACCCGGACATCAACCCCGTCGTCTTTGCCAACTCGTTCGTTGTGCATGGCGACAAGCATACGGGATTTTCGCGCAATGCGCTGGTTGACGGTGCTGTGGTTGTGGGTTGTTCCGTTCTTTCGGTGCTGAATGAATTCTTCATCAGCATTGATTTCAAACGAGCCCGACCAGTGCTTTTGTTCAACCACGAGCATCGTGTTTCCTCCGANAATGACCAAGTCGATTTCACGCTTTCCGCCCTGTTCAACATCGGGTATGCGGACGGATTCAAAGATGTGCCAACCGTTCTTCTTTCCAGCGGCACGGCTGATTTTTGCCANCCGTTGTTCAGCCAGTTCACCTGCNCGATGGATCTCATCCGGTGGGTGATGACGTCGTCGTTCTCGCCACCATTTCCATCGTTGAGAGAGCTTCATGGTGTTCACCGCAAGAGTTCATCCACGCTGTTGGCGATGATGGTTGGCCGTTGTTCTGCGCCTTCTGGAAGGGCATCAACATCAGCTTGTGTTGCTTCTCCGGAAAGGACGAGTACCCCAACAACCCCGGCTCGTGTGGCCATGGCCATGTCCGTGTAGAGGCGGTCCCCCACCATGGCACAGCGCTCAGGTCGCAAGCCGAGAGCCTCAATTTTGTGAAGAATCATGCCTGCATTTGGCTTTCCAGTGATGTGTTCGGGCTCAACTCCCGTGGTGGCTTTGAACATGGCCAGATATGCTCCGACATCAGGCAAACCACCGTCTGGGCTGGGGCACACCATNTCGGGATGGCTGGCAACCAGCGGGACGCCAGCATGCATGTGAATGCTGGCTTGGGCGATTTTTTCGTAGGTCAATTCGGTGTCGTAGCCAAGCACCACGTATTCGGGGTTCGCACTTCGTGTTTCCACACCAATGGCTTCGAGCATGCTCCGCATACCCTCGGTGCCGACCAACCATGTTNTCGTGATGCCGTTCTTTTGCAACCAGGCGAGCAGGTCGTGCGTGGAAAGGAGCACGTCTTCCTCGGTTGCTTCAAGCCCAAGAGCGTGGAGTTTCGTGAGGTACTGTGCTACGGATTTGGAAGAATTATTGGAGAGGAAGTAACGCTGAACCCCTTGGCTTTTACATCGGTCGAGAAAAGCCTCAGCCCCCTCAATGAGTTCGCCGCCCAAGTAAATGGTCCCNTCAAGGTCGAGAAAAACNGCGTCAATGCCCGAAAGGGANGCGTCCATGTTGCCACCTTAGAACATCAAGGTCTTGAACATGAACCATGGGGAGTGGAGGTTTTCCTGCGCTTCTTTGCTGGCGATCATCTCCGTCATCATCTCCTGAATGGCTGGTTTTTTGGACGCCTTTCCAACAAACCAGTTGAGCAACCAAGCCCGACGACTCATTTTTTGCATGCGGAACGAGTTGGTTAACTCCGGACCCAACACCTTCCACAACGCCTCTTGGTAGTCCTCAGGCGTCTTGCCTTGCAGGATATGTTCGGCCGCCATCTCTCCACTCACCAGTGCATTTCCAACGCCTTCACCGCTGAACGGGTCGATCAGTGAGGCGGCATCGCCGACGAGGTAGATGCCTTTGCTGGCCGAACGGCGTGGNTGCTTGCTGGCTTTCTTTCTCGGTGAGCCAAACGGCAATTGCCATCCTTTTCCAGTTCCAGCAATCATCGAGGCCTCCGCGAACCGATCTTTGAACAGCGGGTGTTCTGCAATCACTTCGGCTTGAAGGGCTTTGAGTTTCTTGGGTTGCTTATCGAGCAAGGACATGACCATACCAATGCCGACGTTCACCACGCCTTCCGCCACCGGGAAGAGCCAAAAATAGCCAGGAATGATGGTGTCCACGAAATGAATCTCAATGTCCCCGACGTTGTTTTCGCACCCCTTGACGCCTCGCCAGTATTCTCGGTAGCCAGCACAGTAATGGTCGCGGTCCATCATGGGTTCTTCGTAGGTTTCCTCGAGCATGGATTTAGCAACCGGGCAGCGATAGCCTGCTGCACCGACGATGTTGGGGGCGTGGAATTCCAACTCCTCTCCGTTTCGTCCTCCCACGCGCACCACGACACCGCGTGCGTGGCGTGATTCACCGGTGCCCGCGCCGGGATCTTCACCGCCTTGCCCGTCGTCGTANAGAACGTTTCGAACATCGCCGCCCTGGATCACCGCTCCGCCGGCGTCCCGAACGAGTTTCTGGACCTGATCAAAGAGGAGGTGGTCAAATTGCTGTCGAGGCAGCGAGTACCCGGCTTCCAATCGCTGAACGTCTTCCTCTGGAAGCGCCACGCGAACGCTGTGGCCTTTAGGTGAGGAGAAGACAATGCCTGTCACACGGAAGTGGGGCGTGCTTTCCAGTGTCTCTTTGACGCCGAGGCGTTTGACATGGCTGAGTGATTTCCCACCCACNGCATCACCGCAGATTTTGTCTCGGGGCCACGTTTCCTTCTCG
The DNA here is from genome assembly GCA_002689105.1 of Verrucomicrobiales bacterium. Taxonomy (GTDB): domain Archaea; phylum Thermoplasmatota; class Poseidoniia; order Poseidoniales; family Poseidoniaceae; genus Poseidonia. The sequence continues at coordinate 6,646 of NZEQ01000008.1, forward strand.
ATGAGGAGCACGCGTTGACCTTCCATGGCCAGGTAGCCCGCAGCGGCCGAACCGCCGGGCCCNCCNCCGACCACGATGCTGTCNAAGGATTCNCCGGTTTTTGGGGCNGGGCCGGACTCAATGGGTTGCTTCCAAATCACGTCCGCTCCCGTTCGTGGCTCGCCCATGGTTTCCATGGATTGGGGGCGCTCTTTGAGGGTATGGATGGGTGAGGCTCAATCACCACCACCCTCATGACCCCTCGGGCGTTGCGAAGGTCATGAATGGCGGGCCCGTGCAAGCGACCATGCCGTTCCAACCTCAGCGGCGTAAAGCCGCGTTGGTCCTGTTGGCCGTTACCCTCGTTTGGGGCGCGACCTTCATTTGGATGAAACAAGCGCTCAACGCCTTGGAGGTCGAAATCGAGGCGTTTGGTACCTTTCCCGTTGTTGCCCTTCTTGTGGCACTCCGGTTTTTGATCGCCATGGTCCTCGTGTTGGCGTTTTTTCCGACCGCCAGAGCCGGNCTCTCGTCTCCCAAGATTTGGCGCGGAGGAGGGATTCTTGGGGGTCTCATGCTGATTGGTTTTGTCAGTCAAATGGTGGCCTTGAACGACATCAATCCATCAACATCAGCGTTCTTGACCTCGCTGTACGTCGTCATGACGGCGTTGTTGACGATGCGGATGAGCGAACATCCACCACGACGAGCGCTCTATTGGGGCGTTTTGATGGCGACGATTGGTGCGGGATTCATCGAAGGCCCACCGCATCTTTCTTGGGGCTGGGGCGAAATCGTTACGGTGGTTTGCGCCCTTTTCTTTGCCTTGCACATCATCTTCACACAGAAGTTGACGTTGGAATATGACCCGTTGATGTTGACGCTGACCTCGTTTATTGTGGTTGGATGTGGCTCGTTGGNTTTGGCCCTTGCATCGAGTGGCGCTGATACCATCAACATGGTCAGCGATGTCTTGGCCAGAGAAGGGGTGCTGATGCCCGTGTTCCTCTTGGGACTGGGCGGGTCGTTCTTCTGCTTGGTGGCGTTGAACATGTATCAGCGTCACATGCACCCGGTGCAGGCCGCCATCATCTACGCCTTTGAGCCCGTTTGGGCCACGGTGTTTGGTTTGGGCCTTGGACTCGTGAGTTGGTCCTGGTGGATTTTGTTTGGCGGGGGCGTGCTTTTGTTCGGAAACATCTTGGTGGAAATTACATCACCNGANTCNGANGACCAANCCGAGCCACAAAGCTCCGTGTAGAAGCGTTCAAGGAGCGAGTTTCGCTGGCGAAGACTGGAGATGCGCATGTCGGACAAAAAAGAATCCAATCGCTTTGCTACCCGCGCCGTTCACAGCGGCACCCAACACATTGGCGACGCCGTCAACACACCCATCTTCCAATCATCGACTTACAAACTGACCGATGAACGCTATGCAGGTTGGGCGGCCGGCGCTCAACACACCCTTCTCTATGCGCGCCTCTCCACCGTCAATTCCGACGCCGTGGCTCAAAAATTAGCAGCGATGGAACAGGGCGAGGATGCCGAGACGTTTTCATCGGGCATGGGAGCCATTTCGACCACCCTCCTTGCGCTGCTCAACGAAGGCGACCACATGGTCGCCAGTGCAGACATTTACGGCGGCACCTACGGATTGCTCACCGAGGAACTTTGCCGCTTTGGCCTCTCCACAACGATGGCCGACATGCGAGACCCCTCATCGTACGAGGCCGCCATTCAAGACAATACCAAAATCCTCTACATCGAGACCTTGACCAACCCTGTCCTCAAGGTGTGCGATATTGAGGCCATGGTGGACGTGGCCAAGCGCCACAACCTTCTGTTGATCATCGACAACACCTTNGCCTCGCCGTGGGGTTGCAAGCCACTGACGATGGGTGTTGACCTCGTCATTCATTCCACGACCAAGTACTTGGGTGGACATTCCGACATTTTGGGAGGCGCTGTGGTTGGCTCTAAGGAACTCATCGCCCGAATTTTCAGGTGCAAAATGCACCTGGGCGCAGCACCCGACCCGCATTCATGTTACCTGCTTGAGCGCGGAATGCGCACGTTGGACGTTCGCATGCCTCGGATTTGTGAGAACGCCCACACGCTCGCCCAACGGCTTGAAGCTCACGACGCCATCGAGCGCGTGTACCATTCCAAATTGGAAAGCCATCCNGATTACGAAGTGGCGCAGCGCGTTTTACCTCACGGCTCAGGGATGATTGCTTTCGTCGTCAAAGGCGGCGACCAAGCAGCTCTCTCCTTCATGCGAAAACTGAACATCATTTACGAAGCCACCAGCCTCGGTGGGGTTGAATCACTCATTGAATGTCCGTTCAATTCCAGCCACATGTCTGTTCCCGAAGACATCCGAGTAGCGGCTGGCGTGGTCCCTGGATTTGTCCGATTGAGCATTGGCATCGAAGATGTCGAAGACCTCTGGGACGATATCGAAGGCGCCTTGTCTTCCTCGTAGAGNCGTTCACTCCTCAGGAACTNCCTGTGGTTGTTTTGAGCGTCTCAAACGTGGTTTTCCACGCCTCTTGCAGTTCTGCGATATCGGCCTCTTCTGCGTCAAGCAATTGTTTTCCAATCGACCAAAGTTCGGTGGTGGGGACAGCCCAAACGCCACCGCGGTCGCGGGCGTTGTTTTCGAAATGCCATTCCTGTCCGCCGGAACGCCCAACCGCCACCAACCAAGCCCATGCAGCCGCTGCTTCGTCCAACGAGGCATGCCGTGCGGTGGCCTTCCGTTCAACTGAGCCCATGCCTTGGGTGAGTCCAGCCACAACGTAGGTGTGAATCATGCCGGCTGCCAATCCAGCGTCTTCTTGGGCAGGGAAACGCGCTTTCTGCTGAGCAAGGGCTTTGGCTTTGTCCAGCCCTTTGAGGAATTTCCCAAACGGTTTCGGCGCGTCGCGCTGTTGCTTCCAAATGTCTTCAGCGTCATCGCCCTCAAGGCCGAGAACAGNCAAGGCTTCACGCCCATGGGTGGGCCAAAAGGCGGAGAGGGCATCACCGCAAGAGGCGGTTTTCATGATTCGTATGCAACGGTCTTCGCGCTGTTCTGGGCTTCCTTTGGCCTCAATTCGCAAACCGATGCTGTCTTCATGCGGGTCGGTGATGGCGAGGCGCAAAATCTCAGCGGCGAGCAAACGCTCTTCGTTTGAGCCGCCCAGCGGACCAAGCGCATCCTCAAGCGATGCAAGGTCCGTGCCATCAAGCCAGGTTTCACCGATGAGCACCCCTTCGTCAATGCTCTCCATCACGGTCTGTTTCATGGCCGAGGCAACGATGCCCTCGTTCATCGTCAATCCCTGCCAGGCGTCGATGACCTTCTCGATCCCGTCGAGGCATGGTTGCGGGAGCGGTTGTCCTTCAGGCCAACCGTCGGGGGCCCAGTGGGCGTCCATGGTGAGAATGGAGGGCAGGAGAGGTGGAAGCATTGAGAGGGCGAGGTGGTGAACGAACGGAGAATCTTTCTTTGAAAACGTTTCAAGCGCATCGAGGCCCAATCCAACCACAGGACCGTGATGGAATCTCAAGGCAACGTGGCCGGTCGTTGAGGCCCCGCCATCAACGACGTTGTTCGGGTCCAATCCTTCCGTTGTCCAAACGGTTCGGCCTTCGATTTCGGTTTTTGCGAGCTCAAACCTGGAACGCTTCAGCACATCGCTGAGCCATTCTTCCGGCGGGGTGGGATTGGGGCCCGTGCAGACGAACCCTCCTTCCCAACTGAAGAAATACATGCCTCGACGGGCGTGGTCTTCCCAAGGAAGCATTCGGAGGGTGAGGTTGGCGTAATTTTGGATGCCGGCAAGATACCCGGGTTTTCCATCACCTCGTCGCACGTACGACCCCGAACCGAACGATGAGGAATTGAACTGACCCACCATGGTGAATTGTTCATCGTGGGCGGCGTGAAGAGAACCAGCGAAGGCTTTGGCGACATCATCGCCACGCTTGGCCATCATTCGCTTCTGCAACCATTTCAAATCGTCTTTTTTCTTGATGATCTTCTCAATTTCTGAGAGGGTTTTGGTCACGGGGTCCGTACGCCCCCAGCGAAGTTTTCCTGAGAACATCATGGCGGGTAAATGACCTCGAGGGTTTTCTCTGAAGCCGCCCAACTCCCGGGCGAGTTTTTTCGCCGTCGCTTCGTTGGCTTGTTTGGTGCCGCGCATCCTCGCCTTGGTCTTTTTTTGACCGGGGAATTCAACTTTGGACGGTGCTGGCACGTTGTTCCCCTGTCCTCACGGGTTTGGTGGTGAGGTTTGAGACCTTCGCGTGAAAGGGCTCATGGCCACCCCTGCCATCGTCGGGGTCATGCCGACGGTGACCTTGCTTGGAATCGCCCAAGATGGCGGACGCCCTCAGCCCGGTTGCCAACGAGCCTGTTGCGCTGACCTCGGCCCCGAAGATGTTCGCCATCCGGTCAGCCTTGGCATCACCGATGAAGACGGCCAAGGCCACCTCATTGAAGCCACCCGTGCCTTGGGTGAACAACTACGATTGTGGGGTCATCCATCGCTCCGCTCAGTCTTGCTCACCCACGCTCACTTCGGGCATGTCGACGGTTTGGGCCTGTTTGGTCGAGAAACCCTCAACGCCTCAGGCCTCCGCCTGTATGCTTCGCCGTCCATGCACGCTCTCATTGAACGCACACCTCAATGGTCCCTGATGGTTGACCAAGGGGTCTTCTCCGCTCAACCCATTTCATCGGGGGCNATTCAGATGCTGTCCGAAAGCGTTCGAGTTGAACCGTTGGCGGTTCCTCACCGGGCCGAACTTTCTGACATGCATGCCTTTGTTGTTCGCGGCCCAAACAAGTCCGTGCTCTTCCTCCCTGACCATGACCGCTGGGAGGACACNCTCGCTNATCACGGCGTGTCCACCATTCGAGAATGGCTTGCCAAACTGAGCGTGGATGTCGCGCTGGTGGACGGTACCTTTTGGAGCAGCGATGAACTCTCTGGCCGTTCACAACTTGACGTACCGCACCCTCCTGTGGCCGAGACCCTGGAGCGCTTGGGGCCGAAAAGGGACGGCGACCCGGAGATCATTTTCATCCATCTCAACCACACGAATCCGTTGTACTCCGAGANGTCAGAACAACATCGCATTTTGACAGAACTGGGTTGGCAGGTTGGCCAACAAGGCATGTCCTTCACGTTGTAAGCGGCGTCATTCCGCTGGGTTGGAACACCAACATCGTCAAGGTGGCCGTTACCGTTTCACTGTTATCGTCGCCGATTGGACTTCCTTCGTTGGTGTTGAGTGCTACGTCCATGGCCATCGCTCCCACCATTTCAGGCGCTTTTCCAAGCATCGTGAGGATGTCAATGAGTTCACTTTCCGTCCCGTTCAGGGTGTAATCTCCCTGTCCTTCACTGGCGTATTGATTGAGGTCGGTGTTTGGACGGATGCTACCAACCACGGTGGTTGTATCGCATGCGATGGTGGATTTCATGCCGTCGTCACTTTCTGAAAATGGGCCGGCTAATCCACTGTAATCNGGCGTGGTCACCACTTCATCGCACGCCGAGGTAAAGGTCTCGCCCGTGTCCGAATAGGTGATGCTCAGTTCTGCGATCAACACGGCCGTCATGGTTTCATCNATCATCACTTCGAAGGTTTGCGTATCTCCATCGGACAACGTCAGGGTCTCCGATTGGGTCCACTCACTGACGGTATAGGTCAGCTGATACGGGTTGTTTCCGGAAGAGGCGGACCCCTCAGGCGCCATGGTTTGGTAGGTTCCCTCAAGCGCACCAAAGAGCACCAAGATGACCACGGCACCGATGGTGGCCGTGCGTTGGGTTGGGAGGCTGTATCGTCCGAGTGGGTTTTGGTTGGAAGCCTCGCGTTTCCAACAGAGAATGAAGTGGGTGGCGAAGGCGGAACTCATGGCGGGTATGGACGGGAAGATATCCTCGCCGTACCCGCTGAAACTCCAAACAATGACCGCACTCAGCGCAGCGACCATCATCCAAATGGTGTGTTCCGTGTCCGGCTCGTAACCCATCATACGAATGAGCAGCAGCGGGACAAAGATGCCGCCCAGCCCGTAGACGGCAAGGACAACCAAGGCGAAGACAGAATCCCCAAACCCTGGGAATTGCTGGCCGCCCAGTGCGATGACGGTGACAAACACAGCGATGACCATGGTGACGAGTTTCGTGGTTTTGTGCTCTTGCGCCCATTCGGGCTTGACGTCATCGGTGATGGCCGCTGTACAGGCCAACACTTGGCTGTCAGCGGTGGACATGGTAGCGGCGAAGATGGACGCCAAAATCACGCCAGCAAGGAAGGGGTTGAGCACTTCCATGGCCAACAAAGGCAANCCATCCTGAGCTTGAGAGGCATCGAGGTCAAGGAAAATGGCACGACAGGCCAAGCCGATGATGTACATCAGTGCGATGAACGGGGTTTGCCAAACGAAGAACCAAATCGCTGCTTGCTTCCGGTCCTTATCGTCCTTCAACGTCATGACACGAGAAACGACTTGAGGTTGGCCCGCCACACCAAGGCCCCCGAGGAAAAAGGCCCCAATCCATAACGTGACACCAAAGGTGAGGTCTGCGGGGAAGAAATTGACCATGCCGGGGTCAACATCCTTCAGGGTGTTGTGGAGGCCGGACAAACCTCCCACCTCAGACACAGCGACAAAACACAGAATGGTTGAACCAACGATCATGACGCAGGATTGGGCAGCATCGGTCCAAATCGACGCTCGAATGCCGCCCGCATAACAGTAGGCAACAACCAGCACAAAGCCGATGAGGATGCCGATGACTTCGGACCAGCCGAGCATGGCTCGGAGGGCAACGCCGCCTGCAACAAGTTGTGCGGCGGCATAGATGGCAAGAAACACGACCGAGAGGATTCCAGCCAGTTTAGCTTCTGGCGCCCCTGTTGTTTTTGAGACCAACGAAGAGAGCGAACGAACCCCACGTTCGTTGCCTTCTTTCTGAATGAATTTGTAGAGCCAAATCCAAGCGACGGCTTGACCGAGGGTGGAGACCACACCGATCCAAATGCCNGAGTAGCCTTGGACGAAGATGAAGCCGATGAACCCGATGAACATGTAGCCAGAGTTCCAGGTGCTGACAGCACTAAGGGCGGCGAGGGCAGGGTGCATACCNCGGCCGGCGACGAGGTAGTCGTCCGTCGTGTCCTGTTTGACCCGCATCGAAGCCAGGCCGACGCCCGCGAAGAACCCCATGAAGAGAAGGAAGGAAAGAAGCAAGACGATTTCGTCCGACAAACCAAACATTCACTCACCTCGCTTCCAACGAAGGACGGCCTTCTCTTCAACCTCACCCGTACCTGCGGGAAAGACGAGGCTGTTCAGGCGCCCGCCTTTCTCATCGCCGAGGGCGCCGAGGGTGGTGGTTACGATGGCTTGCTCGGGCGTACCCATGTCCGCACACAAAACCACGGGGATGTCATCGAAGTTCTGTTGCAAGTAGAGTTTCGTCGCCATTTGGCGGAAAGCGAGGCGAACATAGTCTTCGGAAAGCGGCTCATCCACCGTTTCCTGCAATTTCTCCCACATCAGGCGCATGGATTGAACGGCGTCTTCCGGGCGCATGGGCCGTTGGTCGCCGGTGCCCAACCCAGTGGGGTCCAAGTCCAACAAGGCGAGGGTGTGGAGATTTTGTTCCCAATTGGCGGCCAGAACTTCCATCGGGGAGGTCGCAATCCAATCGCCATAAGGGTACGTGAGGGTGGTCTGACGCCCAAACTTGTAGTTTGAAAGCCCGACGGCACCGGTGACGACCGACGTAATGGAAATGCCATGGAACACATGGCATTCTATGCCGGCCTCTCGTGCCCGAAGCTGGAGGTCAACGTGGGTCGTGGCTTGCAGCGGATCGCCGACGACCAAAAGCGCCACGAGCGAATCTTTGGCGAGGGCAAAGAGCTCCTCAGGTTCTTCCACCTCCGGGCGCATGACGCGCTGAACCGGGCCCACGGTCGCTTCAAGGCGAGCCAATTCATCCTCTGGCCAAAGCGCCGTGTAAGCCTCATAACGGCGGTGGTCAGCCTGTGTTGCGGCTTGAATGGCTTCTGTTGTCATCCCTTCCAAACGGCCCATTCCCATACCGACCAACAACAACCCTGTTTCAGGAAGGGAGGGGGATTGGGATTCCTTGGCCGCCATGCTCAAACCTCCGAGACGCTTGGACAGGGCGAGGGCCATGCGTCATTTGAGCGTGCCGAGCGAGCAGACACAGGTGTGGCTGCAGCGATGCAAGGCGAACGGCTGGCTTGGTGAAACCGGGGTGGTCGAGGTTGATGGCCGACATCGTGGACTCCCACTTCACGACGACGCACCGTCAGAGCAGGACCCGTTCTGGGAGGGTTTTCCTCACGTGGACCTTGAACCCAAAAGGCGGGGGCCGATGCACTGGACGGAACACCTCCCCGACCACCTTCAGTCCCTGCCCGAATCCACCTGGCCGAATTCATACGAAATTATGGGCGATATCCTCATTCTCAAACTGGATGAGAAAGCCGAGCCCCACGCTCAAGCCATCGCCGAAGCGATGCTCACTCAAATCCCCCCCCTCCGACTGGTGTGCGCGGATGATGGTGTGATGGGCGATTTCCGCGTACGCGACCTCACCCTCATCCACAGCCGAGACGGGAGTACGACGACAAAAACTCGGGTCAAGGAGAACGACCAGGTGGTCGACGTCGACCCTGGTGAAGTGTACTACTCGGCCCGACTTGCGCACCAACGAAAGAAAACTCACGACGAG
>NZEQ01000056.1 GCA_002689105.1 Verrucomicrobiales bacterium
ATCCGAGAGACGTCTGAAGCCGCCGTGAAGCGGCTCAAGCAGGTGGGCATCAACGTCATCATGCTCACCGGAGACCGAGAAGAGGTGGCTCAATCGGTGGGGGACGCAGTTGGCATCACCACCATTGTAGCGGGTGTCAAACCCGACGAAAAGGCGGAACACATTCGTCGTTTACAAGGGGACGGTCCCGTGGCGATGATCGGCGACGGTATCAACGACGCTGCGGCCCTCACGCTGGCCGATGTTGGCATCGCCATGGGCGCTGGCAGCGAGATTGCGCTGGAAAGCGCCGACATCGTGCTGGTACGAAACGACCTCGCTGACGCCGTAGCGGCGCTTGAACTGGGACGAGCGACGATGACCCGTATACGCACCAACCTTGCTTGGGCGTTTGTCTACAACCTCATCGGTTTGCCTTTGGCCATGGGTTTGTTGTTCCCATGGACGGGCTGGCTCCTTCCTCCGGCCTTTGCGGCCGCAGCGATGTCGCTTTCATCGGTGAGCGTGGTCAGCAACTCGTTGGTCCTGCGTTGGTGGCAACCTTCAGCAAAACTACGCTCAGGCGATGTTTGATAGAGCGAGAGGACAAGGACAAACCATGAGCGAGCGGGTGCACCAACTGGTCATCACCGGCATGACGTGCGGCGGTTGTTCGGGGAGGGTTGCAAAGGTTCTCAACGCCACACCGGGCGTTCTTCAAACCACCATTTCCCATGAAACCGATTCCGGCGTGGTCGTCACCACCGACGCCTTGTCCACCCAAGATGTGGTGGACATCGTCGCTAGCACCGGATTCGCAGTGTCGGCTTGACCGATACCCCATCGGCGGATTGAAATCCAACAGGACCTGCCAACGGTTTGCGCGGGGGTCGCCCAGCTTGGTCAACGGCGGTGGGTTTAGGTCCCATTCCTTATCGGTTCGCAGGTTCGAATCCTGCCCCCCGCATCTACGCAGTACAGCGTTTTTCAACCGAATAGTACGACGCTGAGGGTTCAAATACATGTCCGGAAACGAGGCCTCATGAGAACCTGGTTGTTCCTCGGCCTTGCCATCGCTTCAGAAGTCACGGCAACGGCCTCGCTCAAAGCCAGTGAGGGATTCACCAAACTCGTCCCCTCCATCGTCGTACTGGCTGGTTATTCAGCGGCGTTTTACTTCCTCTCCCTCACCCTCGAAGACATTCCAATCGGCGTTGCTTACGCCGTGTGGTCGGGCGTCGGTGTCGCCGCCATCACCCTGATTTCGGTGTTTTACATGGACCAAAAAATCGACCTCGCCGGGGTTGTGGGCATCAGCCTGATCGTCATTGGCGTCATCGTCTTACGGCTGTTTAGCGAGAGCGCTGTTGACGCCTGAACCCCCTCTCGCAGTGTTTGATAAAGGGGGACGAGGAGGCGGATTTACCCGCGGGGGTCGCCCAGCTTGGTCAACGGCGCTGCGTTCAGGTCGCAGTCCTTATCGGTTCGCAGGTTCGAATCCTGCCTCCCGCATCACAACCTTCACCGTCCAAAAATTAACCTTGAAAACATTAGTTTAGAGAACGTAGGATAGGTTTTCACAAAACGCTTGTATTGAACGTGGAGTTTAGGACCTCTCAACGTCAATGAAATGATATAATTCAGCAACCAGCGGTTGTTATGGCGACCGAATCCCTCGCACCGGTCGCAGCGATTACGGATTTAATTCTCGGGACATTGACCATTATCTTGGCGAACCGAGCCGTCAACCATGACCCTCACAAGCGGTTCACGGCACTGCTCTTCGGATGGACGTTCATCTTCATCGGCGCATACTACATGATCATCTCGGTCATTGAACTCCAGTATCCAGACGGCGTCTTCGGCTGGTCTCTGATTCAATTTGGGACCTATTCACCGACGGGCGATGGAACGTTTGACGCCTTGGTGTTCATCCTCTACGGCCTCCAAGCGGGCATCAACATTCTCACGTTGGCCTTAGCGCTCCATCTACCGTTCGATTTGGGTTCAGGCCGAGGCTGGACCGCAGCNATCATCGGAGGGGTCGGNGTGTATGCTATCANCATGCCCATCGTCNTCATCTTNGGNGGNTTNTCNATNACCGTCGTTCAAAGTATCATGATTTTTGCCACCTCGGCCNTTTGGACCATGATTTACATNCGAGGCATNGTNGCNGAANTGGTCCATGGCGACGAAGAGGCTCGCTCCGCTTCAAAAGGCGCCGGTTTACTCCTCATCGCCTTCTATTCGGGGACGATGATTTGGTGGCTTTCGACGGTCATGTTGGCCAACAACGCGTGGTTTTCTGGCGTCATTTCACAAATGTCAGAATCCTCGTCCATCTTTTACCTCTTGGGCGTAGAAACGCTCTGGCTGGCTGGCCTCATGCCGCTGGTGGTGGTGTTCCTCGGCGAAGGGTACAGGACGTTCAAGAAAGGCGCCTCCCTCCTCTCCGTGGTTATTTTCGTGGTCGCCGTCATCGGCTTCATCAACTACTTCATCGACATCGCCGTCACGGACATCCTGGTCAGTTGCTACGAAACGGAATGCAAGGAATTACCCGCTGCTTACAGGGTTTGGGAAACGCTCACCACCGGCGTCCTCTCCTTCCTCTTTGTCCCCATGCTCTTTGTCTACATCTTGATTCAGTATCGACTGATCGACACCAGCTCGAACGAAAACCGAAACCTGTTGCGCATCATGATTCTCCTGCTCCTTCTCATCGTTTCCTCCAGCTTTATCGAGATGATTCAATCGTTGATTCCTGTGCCCCAGATGGTTACCGCTTCACTGCTGGCCATTGCTGTCGCCTTTTTCATCGGGTGGGAAGAGCGAATCACCGGGTGGTTTGTTGATGAAAGCACCGATGGGGAGACCGTTGTCGGAGACACCATCCTCGCCCAATCCTTCAGTAAATTCACGGTCATGATGTCGGTCGTCTTGGTTTACATCATTACCATCAGTTGGCTCTTCGCCGCCATGGGGGTGGGTGCATGAGCAATGAGGAAAGCGAAGCGGATTTTGATTTCTCGGGCTTCACCGAACTGCTTGATGACCGAACAAGCAACATCGTCATGGTCGTGGCGTTGGCCCTCTCGGTGGTCGTTCTCGCCTACACCACCCTGGATTTGGCCAACCTCAACGAAGAGGTCCGTGGGCTGGTGGAAGGGGACAACAACTGGGATGTATCGTTTGAACTTCAATCAATGACCTTCCAAGAAACCGTGGTCATGGTGGACGGTGAACAACGCCAACTGGATTTTGATGTTGACCCCAACGATGTCCCCGATGGGTTTAGAGTCGGTGAAATCAAAGCCATCGTCACCTATGGTGAAACATCGGGTCTTCCAGCCGACCCTGCAGATTCGGTGGCCGCCAACGTGCCCCAGACGGGCATGCAGGCACAATGGGGCGACGACAACAACACCCTTTCCGGCTCCTCAAACGATGCAAGTGACATCGAACTGCTTCTGCGCACCCATCCTGGCTTCACGGGCCAATCGGTCAATGCCAGCGGCCTCAATGAGTACCAAGTGCTCCAACCTTGGCTGGTTGAAGGGTTCGGCACGGGCACCTTCTCGGTCGTCTTGGAATTGAACACACAATCCCCGCCGTTNCTCAACGACTCGGATGANGANATCGTGGTCANCNTGGAAGTCGTCATGTTCAAGCCGTCGGCNACGCCCGTTTGAGGCCCAGAATTCAANCACCGCTCGCGATGGCTCTGACTACGCCATTGGAGTCCAGTCCTTGTGGAGAATGTTCGCAGGGATCGGGGGGATGTCGTCCTCGAGTTCCATGACCCGCTCTGCNAGCCACTGCATCCATTCAAAGTAGGACGGACGGTTGCTGTTGGTGCGCCAGTCGTCNATCACCCGTTCNGTTTTCAGATAGGTCACGACGATAGCGCCGGCAAAGTAATCGTACATCAAATTCCAATCGAGTTCCTCTCGATAAATCATGGCTCCCAGGGACTCCCAGGTTGTCATCAAAGTGACAACATCCTTCATGTGACCCTGATGCAATTCCTCAAATTCCTCAGCGCTGAGGTTTTCGGGGGAATTAAACACCCGATGCAGCCCGTGCGCAAACGTGGACGTTTGGAAAATTTTCGTCAATTGGAAGGCGGCTGCGCTCTTTCGGTCCTGTTTGAGTTGGCGAATTTGATACCAACTGAAGATGACGGCACCGATGATGGTGAGGACACCAAACACCTCTGCGTATTGTGCTGCCGTCTCAAGATTCATGGCTACCAATTACCGAGGAAACAAAAGAAATTTTTGCCACTAACTTCAATAAAACGGTTTGTTGGCTTGGTATCATGGACAAGCCAAGCCGTAGTACGCTCGCGACGGAATGGAACCTTGAATCCGGCCGGGTTTTCCTCAACCATGGTTCCTTTGGAGCGACGCCGACCTCCGTGAGAGGAGAACAGCGACGCTGGCAAGACATCATGGAGGCAGAACCCGTTCGATTTTTTGAGGACATGATGCCGACTGTCCTCCAAGATGTCCGACAGAAACTCGCAGATTTCCTCCAGTGCGATTCCAACGATTTAGCTCTGGTCGAAAACGCCACCTCGGGCGTGAACACCGTGATGCGCTCGCTTGAGTTTGCCGAAGGCGATGAAATTCTTGTCCCCGACCACGCCTACCAGGCATGTCGCAACACGATTGACTTCGTAGCGCAGCGTTGGGGCGCCAAGGTCGTCACCGTTCCACTTCCGTTTCCCATTGAAGGGCCGCACGTCGTGATGGACGCCATGCTGGGTGCTGTCACCGACCGAACGGTGCTCGCGATGATCGACACCGTCACCAGCCCCACCGGCCTTCGCATGCCGTTTGAGGAACTCACGGCCGAACTGGAAGGACGAGGTGTAAGCGTGCTTTTGGACGCCGCCCACGGCATCGGTATGGTCCCACTGAACCTGGACGAACTCGGCGCCTCCTACACCACGAGCAACTGCCACAAGTGGCTCTGCGCCCCCAAAGGCTCGGCCTTCCTCCACGTTCGCAAGGACAAGCAGGCCGACATCCATCCACTCACCATCAGCCACGGCATGACCTTCCCTTTGGGTGACACCACCCGGTTCCGGCACGAATTCGACTGGACCGGCACGCGAGACATGTCGGCACATTGTGCCTTACCTACCGCAATCGACCACGTCGGTGGGCTCCTGGAGGGCGGATGGCCCGCCATCATGCAGCACAACCACGACTTGGCGATTCGAGGACGCAACATCCTCTGCGAGGCCCTCGGCCTCACGCCGCCGTGCCCCGATGAGATGGTGACGTGCATCGCAACGCTCATTCTACCTGAGCAGTCAGAAGGAGGGGGAATCCCACTCCACGAGCCTGACCCGTTGCACGTTGTTCTGAGTGAGAAGTACGGCATCCAAGTGCCCGTGTGGTCGTGGCCTTCCCCCCGTGGACGCTATTTCCGCATCTCAGCTCAACTCTACAACAGCGAGGAAGAATACCGCTATCTCGCATGGGCGCTTCAACAAGAACTCGCTTGAGGACGTGAATGCATGGATCCGATAGCGTTGGGCGAACTGCTCACCCTGCTCGCCATCGGCCTCATCACGCCCGGACCCAACGCTTTGACGTGCTTTGCTCACAGCGGCATGTTTGGGCCAAAGGCCAACGTGAAACTCATCGCCGGCATGGTCATCGGGTTTGTCACCGTTGAACTCACCGTCGGCTTGCTGGTCGATGCGGTAAGTGATTCGGCCACCGCCATGACGGCACTTCATTGGATTGGCATGGTCTTCCTCGGCGCCATGGTGGTCGCCATGTTCCGGTTTGACCCCGCATCGGTGGTGGTAAGCGACCACGTCGAGGGTATGCTGGGCCTCAAGGTCGGCATCGGGATGCAGTTCGTCAACGGAAAGGAATGGGCTTTCGTCATCATCATGATGAGTCAGTTCATTGAGCCGTTGGGCGGTGGGATGACGGGCATTGCCACCATCATCTTCGTCACCTTGACCGTATGCCTTGGAGCCATGATCCTCTGGACGGTGGTGGGCGCTCGTTTGAACCACCTCTTCACGGGAGGTCCTGCCGGGAAGCGAATTTTCCAAGTGTGCGGGCTGCTTTTGGGGCTTCTTTGGGTGGTCTTCCTCGTGCAAGGCCCACCAGCCGTAGCATCGTGAAACCACAAAGAGGCTAAATCCTTCATGTGAGTTCCAAGCCTATGGGCCAGCGAACACTTCTTGTCACGCTTCTGTTACTCTCCGCCTTCTTCTTACCGTTCATGGTTGAGGATTCGCTGGTGGAAAGGACGGGTTTCTTGGATGAGCGTGCTCAGCCCGCTTTCTCATCATCGAACTACAGCGTCTCGCCCAGCGAAGGCTGGACTACGGGCGGGCAAACGCTCACCATCACCGGAACAGGCTTCCTTGACATGGCCTTCCAAAA
>NZEQ01000057.1 GCA_002689105.1 Verrucomicrobiales bacterium
CACCATTGAGAAAATCATTGAGTAAATCCAGCCTGTCTAAATCTCAAACAGGTCTTCAAAACCAAGTGCGAAAAACAAGCACCATGCCTGAGGGCCCAGAGATCCGTCGCGCCGCCGACAAAATCGGGAAGGCGTTGGTTGGCAAGGTCATTGAGGACGGAGAGTGGCCCTTTCCTTCCCTCGCACAAGCCGATTCGCTGATTCTCGGTCATGAAGTCTTGAGCGTCACAAGCCGAGCCAAGGCCATGCTCATCCGATTCAGCAGCGGCTACACCATGTACAGCCACAACCAACTCTACGGACGCTGGACGGTTCATCTCAAGACCACCGACCCTCGTTCTCGCCGAAGTTTGCGTGCGGCCTTCATCACGGACAAACATGCGGTGCGTCTGTGGTCGGCCACCGACATCGTGCTCTTGCCCACGCCCGAAGAGAACGGGCATCCCTTCCTCGCTCGACTTGGGCCAGATGTACTCGACGAGACCATCACCTCCACCGCTCTGCTGCACCACCTCAAATCCAAAGGCATCCACCGGAAAAAGGGGGCCACCCTCATGCTCGACCAGCGAAGTTTTGCCGGTTTGGGCAATTATCTTCGGTCAGAAATCCTCCATGCAGCGGGTGTGCATCCCGATGACCGACCCTGCGACCTTGAGGAAGAAACACTCCTGCGTTGGGCAGACTGCATCAAATCGGTCACCGTTCAAGCCTACGAACACAGCGGGGTCACCGTTGACTTGGATGTTGCCAAGGCCAGCAAGGAACGCGGCGAACCACGACGAATGTGGCGTCATGCCGTGTTTTGTCGAAACGACCGACCCTGTCTGACCTGCGGCGACCTTGTTGTTCGATTACGCTACGGTGGACGGCGTCTGGATTACTGTCCAACCTGCCAACCCTCTCGGCGGCCTTCATGACCAAGCACGTAAGTCTCCTTCCGCAGCAGGGCGCACTTCTCGGCCTGCCAGCAAGGTCTCTCGAACGTGTACAAAGGTGGCGTTATCCATCGCCTTTTCCTCCTCTGCACGTCGTTCCACGTTCTTGAGGGCTATCGCCATGCGGTGATTTCCAACAAAGGACTCCCGATGGCGTGTAAGGTAGGCCCAATACAAACGCGTCATTGGACAGGTTTTCTTGTGATGGAACTGGCAGGTTTTGCAGTGATCACTCATTCGGTTGATGTAGGCTGAACCTGCCACATACGGTTTGGTCATCATGGCAGTGCCCAGCGCAAATGTGCCCATGCCCAAGACGTTGGGTTCAACCACCCAGTCGTAAGCATCGATGAAGGCGGCGTGAAACCAATCGGTGAGTTGACGTGGATTGACATCCAACAAATTGGCGATGTTGCTGAGGACCATCAGCCGAGGTATGTGGTGAGTCCATCCGTCTTCCATGACCGATTCCACCGAGGCATCCAGGCAACGCAGTCCGCTTTTTTCGCCCCAAAAAGCCTCGGGCAGCGCATTGGTTTGCGTCAAGTGGTTCGGATGTAGCTCCCCATCCACCTCAACAAATCCTTCCCATCCAGCCCCGCGCATCGACGAGGTGCGTGCAACCTCAAGCGTACGGAAACCATCCGTCACGTCGTGGATGTGGTGAACATATTCACGCCAAATCATCTGGCGAACAAAGCCCTCAACGCTGTTGATGGGAGCATCGCTTGTTAGGGCTGCGTCAACAAGACGACGAGGCATCAAACGGTGCAAATTCACCAAGGTGGCCAAACGTGAGTGAAACAACCCTCGGCTCTTTTCGGACATCGCATCTTCGTATGTTCCAAAGTTGGGCAAGCAATCCAAGGCGAAGCGAAGTGATTGTTCAATCTGCTCGGATGAAGTCGGTTGAGCGGTCAGGTCAACCGTCCCCGGATGGTCAGCGTACACCCGACCCACCATGGCTTCCACTTCACGGTCAATCGCATCGGTTTCGTAAACCGGGGGTTTCGGAGCAGGTGGGTCACCTTTCCAAGGAAACCGATTTTCAGCATCGAAGCTGTACTTCCCACCGAGGGGTTTCCCATGCTCCATCATCCATCCCGTTTGCTGCCTTACTTTTCTATAGAAAGAATCCATGCGGAACGGCGGTGCTTCACCAACACTCTCAACAAACCAAGACTGGGGAGTTAACCATCCTGGATGCTCATGCTCAACAAGCACTCTGGAAACCACGAGTTGTTCGACCTCCTTGCGTAATTCTCGCTCTGCATGATGAAAACAATGCACGGGTCCACACGTTGCAGCCACCTCATTGAGGACGGCGCCATAATCTGCATCACTGAGTAAATAGAGAACAGGGACACCTTGTGCTTGAAGTTCCACGGCAAAATGCCGTTGATTGGCCAACAGGACACCCAATTTCTGCTGGTGATACGGGCGACGCTTTGCCTTTGCAGAAGATTCGATCAACACAACACCCAAGTCGCTTTGGTTAAGGGATTCGAGAAAAGCCACATTCAACTGGTCGTAAGCCAGCCAAACCCATGACACCGCATCCTGCGGGCTGACGCTGTGAAGGGTTTCACCCAACGTCCCGCTCCGTCCCGCGGCCTCGATGGTTCGAGTTGAGAACGAAAACGCGGACTCGACCATGCGGGAAACGATGGACAAGATGGGATAAAGGGATGCTTTTGGCCAACTCAATAATGGACGGTGAGTTTGCGAGGTTCAAGGTCCTCTTCGATACTGGCTCGCATGGCTGCGACTTCCATGATGGCTCCTCGCATGGTGGTGACAAAGGGAATGTTCAGTTCAACGGCCAGCCTTCGCATCATGTTTCCGTCTCGCACAGCACCGCCTGAGACCGTAGGGACGTTGACGATGAAACTGACTTTGCCTTGACGCATGAGGTCCAAAGCGTCTGGGTGCTTTCCTTCAGCAATCCTGTAAACGGTGGTGACCGGTACGTCATGACGTCGAAGGGCGTCCGCTGTCCCACCGGTGGCATAGAGCGTAAAGCCGATGCTGACGAGCTCACGTGCAACAGGAACGAGGTTCTCTTTGTCCTCATCCCGAACCGTCAGGTAAGCCCCACCTTCGGTGGCGACCGGAACCTCGGTGGCCAATCTTGCCTTGAGGTAGGCCAAATCGGCCCGCTCGTCAGAGCCGTAGACCTCACCAGTGGACTTCATTTCCGGGCCGGGAGCAGGGTCGAGTCCTCGCAATTTGATGAACGGGAACACCGGCGCCTTGACGCANACTTGACCGGAAGTACGGCGAG
This sequence comes from Verrucomicrobiales bacterium, assembly GCA_002689105.1. Taxonomy (GTDB): domain Archaea; phylum Thermoplasmatota; class Poseidoniia; order Poseidoniales; family Poseidoniaceae; genus Poseidonia. The sequence continues at coordinate 3,220 of NZEQ01000057.1, forward strand.
GGATTTCTTGGCTCTTCAGGGGTTGACCGATGGTGATTCTTGCTGCGATGCGGGCGAGTGGAAGACCGGAGGCCTTCGCAACGAAAGGCACGGTGCGTGAAGACCGTGGGTTCACTTCCAGCACGTACAAATCATCACCTTGGATGGCAAATTGAATGTTGAAGCAACCCTTGATGTTCAGACCGATACCGATGACCTTCGTCTGTTCGGCGATTCGCTCCAGCATGTCCTCCGCAATGTTTTGCGCAGGAATGAAACATGTCGAATCACCGGAGTGGATACCTGCCTCNTCCAAATGCTCCATGATGGCNCCGACCAGAACGTCTTCACCGTCAGAGGCGGCATCGACGTCGATTTCAGTGGCNTGCCCAAGGTATTCGTCCACGAGCANGGGCTTGTCAGGAGTGAGGTAGGCCTCCCGCAGGTAGCCGTCCAGTTGCTGTTGATTGGACAGAATTTCCATGCCACGCCCGCCGAGAACGTACGAGGGTCGAACAAGCACGGGGAAACCGATGGATTCGACCGCTGCTCGCAGATCGTCAGCCGAGGTTCCCGTGGCGCCCCGAGGCATCCGAAGTCCGTGGCGACTGGCGAAAGCTTCGAACCGTTCACGGTCGCTGGCTTCGTCGATGGCATCGCAAGAGGTGCCCATGATGGCAAGGTCGAGACCGTTGGTCTTCAAATCCGGAAGGCGAGCCTCCAAGGGCAAGGCCAGATTGATCGCCGTTTGACCGCCGAATTGAAGCAAGATTCCATGGGCCTGTTCACGGAGTAATATTTCACTTACATACTCCAAGGTAAGCGGGTCAAAATACAATCTGTCCGAGGTGTCGAAATCCGTTGAAACCGTTTCCGGATTGTTGTTGATGAGAATGGCATCCTTTCCTGCTTCTCGAATGGCCTTGACCGCATGGACGCAGCCATAGTCAAATTCAATTCCTTGACCGATTCGAATCGGGCCGCTACCGATGGCCACCAGGCGCTCCTTGGTTCGCTCTTCCATGTTGGGGAGCAGGTCGATGCCGGGCAAGCCATGGGGCTCGTAGGTGGAGTAGTAATACGGGGTTTTCGCTGCAAATTCAGCGGCACAGGAGTCAACCATACGGTAAACTGGATGCAATTTGAGTTGATGTCGTCGAAGCATGACAGCCCGTTCGTCTTGTCCTGGAGCCAGTGATTTCAGGCCCTCGGGCGGGAAGCCGGCGAGTGCATCGGCGATGTGAGCATCGCTGAAGCCATGACTCTTCCACAAGCGAAGTTCATCCTCGGTCAATTCTGCCGGCGAAACGCCACGCTCAACGATGCTGCGTTCCATCTGAGCCAAGCGTTCGAAACCGTAGAGGAACCAGCGAGTGACCCGGGTGATCTCGTGAACACGTTCGACCGTCCAACCNCTTCGGAAGGCCTCGATGAGAGCGCCCATGCGTCGGTCNGTGGCTATGGCCAGCCATTCGACCAACGTGTTGTCTGGCAGGGGTTCATGCGCCCGCTGAGACATCCCTTCGCCCTCGGATTCATCCGCACGGGTGAGCGGACGAGGATGAGCGCAACCTTGCTCAAGCGAAGCCCAGGCCTTGAGGAAAGCTTCCTCGAAGTTGCGCCCAATGGCCATCACTTCACCGGTCGATTTCATTGAGGTGCCCAGCGTACGGTCTGCCGTTCGGAATTTGTCAAACGGCCATCGAGGGATTTTCACCACACAATAATCCAACGTTGGCTCAAAGGCAGCGGTTGTCCCCTCACCCGTGATTGGATTGGGAAGTTCATCAAGGGTGTAGCCAACAGCAATTTTCGCAGCCATGCGGGCGATTGGATAGCCGGTCGCTTTGGAAGCCAAAGCCGATGAGCGAGACACACGGGGGTTGACTTCAATCACTCGGATTTCACCCGTGAACTGATTGAAGGCGAATTGGACGTTGCATCCACCTTTGATGTTCAAGGCTCGAATCAGGGCGAGCGCTTGGTTTCGAAGGCGCTGGTGGTCAGCGTCGCTGAAGGATTGGAGTGGAGCGACCACGGTTGATTCACCCGTGTGGACGCCCATCGGGTCGATGTTTTCCATCGTACAGACGATGGTGGCGTTATCGGCTTCGTCTCGCATCACTTCGTATTCAAGTTCCTGCCACCCCAAAATGGACTCTTCAATCAAGACCTGAGAAATTCGAGAATTACGAAGGCCGAGTTGAGAGATTTCAACAAGTTCGCCCATGTCTCGGGCCGTTCCACCGCCTAGACCGCCCAAAGTGAACGCCGGTCGGATCAAGATGGGCCAGCTGCCGATGAGTTCTGCAGCAGCGATGACCTCGTCGATGGAGTTGCAGGCCACCGCTTGGCTGATGGGGAGGTTGATGGATTCGCAGACCTGATTGAACAATTCACGGTCTTCTGCTTTGTCGATGGCGTCCAAGTCTGAGCCAATAAGTTCCACACCAAGTCGCTCAAGGGTTCCGTTGTGGGAAAGTTCGCTGGCGATGTTGAGGGCCGTTTGTCCACCCATACCCGCCAATAACGCACACGGGCGCTCCTTCTCGAGGATCTTGGCGATGGTGTCCGGCAGCAGGGGCTCGATGTAAACGATGTCTGCCATTTCAGGGTCGTTTTGAATGGTGGCAGGATTCGAATTCACGAGGATGACTTTGTATCCGTCTTCACGAAGTGCACGAACGGCTTGTGAACCGGAAAAGTCGAACTCAGCTGCTTGTCCGATTTTGATAGGGCCGCTGCCCAAGACCATGATGAGTTCAAGGTCGTCTCTGCGTGGCATCAGGACTCACCTCCCAAATGAGCATCGACCATGGCTCGGAACCTCAGGAAGAGCGGTGCAGCATCGTGGGGACCCGGACAAGCCTCTGGGTGGAACTGGACCGTAAAGCAGGGTTTTCCAATGACATCGAGGCCCTCAACGGTGCCATCGTTGGCGTTCACATAGCGAACCTCAACCTCGGAACCGTGTTGGTTGGAAACCGCAGGTGAGGTCGCCCCTGTCGGGTGGGCGGCGAGCATACCATCGGTGGGGTGAGCAACGGCGAAGCCGTGGTTTTGGCTGGTGATGGAGACCGTTTTGTCTTGAAGGTCCACCACGGGTTGGTTGGCCCCGCGATGCCCGTAGCGCATCTTGTAGGTTTGCAAGCCAGAGGCAAGGCCCATGAGTTGATGGCCCAAACAGATACCCATGACGGGAAGACCGTCTTGGACGGCTCGAGCGAGCGTGTTTCGTGCAGAGGTGGCCTTACCTGGATGAGCAGGGTCCCCCGGGCCGTTGCTGCAAAACAGGGCGTCGATGGCGTAGTCCGTTCGCAATCGGTCGTAGTCCATGTCGGGGGGGCACCAGACCACATCGAACACCATGCAGAGATGACGGAGAATGTTGTGCTTCACGCCGCAGTCAAGAACACCAAGCCGAGGTTTTGGCGCACCGAGTTCATCGGTCGAGCCGGGATTCAATTCCAGCGGTTCATCAATGGAGACCTCGTCAACCAAATCCTCCAACTCCGGCGAGGTGAGGGTTCCGAGTTGGGCTTTCATCTCGTCCTCACGTTCAACGGGACCAAACACGCACAGGACCGTTCCAAGTTCACGAACGCGCTTGGTGATCGCTCGCGTGTCGATGTTGTGAATGCCGGGAACACCGTGCAATCGCAGGAATTCATCCACCGTGCCGATGGAATGCCGATGGTCTGGTTGGTGCATTGCATGACGTACAACGACGCCCTTTGGCCAAACTTTTCCTGACTCTGATGCACCAGGATGAACACCGTAATTGCCAATCAATGGATAGGTGAAGGTCAGCACCTGTCCAGCAAATGACGGGTCCGTCAACGACTCTTGATAGCCCATCATTCCGGTGGTGAAGACCAATTCTCCTGACCCAATCGTGCTGGCCCCAAACAGTTCACCGGGATATCGCCCTCCATCCGCCGTCAGCAGCACGCCTGCACCTGATGCGCCCTCGGGCAGAGAAGCGCCGTTGGCCAAGCCGTCCGTAGCGTCGGGAATGTCGAGGGCGGAGGGATTGTACAGGCGATGAGTCGCCGGTAGAGAGCGCGTATTTGCGATGCCGCCCCCTAACATTGAATTTTGTCGGAAAAGGCCCCCCATAATGATTGGGTGCGCAGTAACATGAAAACGGCGGAGAAGATTTAGGCACTAAAAAGGAAAAAATGACCTTCTATCCTGCAAGTAAGAATCCGTTAACTCTCCTTCTTCCGGTCGTTGTCGATGACCGACTTTCCTCGAGCGGAAGGCTCGATGACCAATCGTGCATCCGGGAAGTGGCGTTCGGTTCCACCTTGTCCGTACCAGCCCTCCATGAACAAGGCGAGTGCAGCGACTTCAGAGTGAGGCTGGTTGCCCACCGCCACGTTGTATTGAGCGTATTGGAAAACATCGCTTGGAACCTTTGCGCCCCCAACAATGACCACAACGGGTCGATCCCTTCGAATTCGAGGAAGAACCTCACGGTAAGGCTCGCCGTACATGGTCAAGTGAACGGCCACACCGGGTTCACCATCACCTGCATCTTGTTGAGTGAAGCGACGAAGCCATCCCATGGCACCGTCAACATGCTCGCAAGCCATATCACCGCCGAAACGCTCGTTGACGGAGGCGACGTTTTCGAAGAGTTCCTTGTCTTCATCACCGGCCAACAAGAAGTTCGTAGCACCAAGCGCACGGGAAACCAACGCCAGATGGGTGGTGATTCGGGGGTCCCGCCCTTTCCGATAACCAAGCCTCAGCACGTTGAACGGTGTGGGGCTCATAGAACGGCGAATCGCCTCGTCTTCAAGAGGGTAGCGTTCAATCTTGAACCAGCGTATTTACGCTGTTTGCGCCCGAATCTTGTTCGTGGCGGTCAGGAAACTCATAGTCATGAGAGTCCATGAAACGAATAAGCCACTTGAGCAAAAGGGCGTTCACGATAAGGTTTGAACCATAGGTGGTTCCACCCCAAAGAACGCCCAATCGGATGGTTCTCCAAAGGCCGATTTGGACATCAAGGTCGGCGCCCGTGATGAACAGAGCGGAGACCAGGGGCTCAGCAACGTACAACCCTGCCAGAATGAGCATCCCACCTGCGGCGGTCGAAGGGAGAATTTTTCCCATGTCTCGACTGAACTCGGTGAGAAGGGCAGAACAAAGGGAGAGGATCATGACAGCGAGCGCTGCTTGTTCGAAGTTAAGAGAAAAAAAGACGGAGACACCAGCGCTCAAATCATCTCCCTTCACACCGATGAACAACCACCAAATCACGACCATGAGGGTGATGAGCATGCCACCGTTCTTCGAAGCACGGGCCGCCATATCGTAAACAATCTCGGGATTTCGAGGATTCAAACGCTTCAAGATACGCTCAGCGAATTCGGCATCCGGAGGCATACCTCTGCCGGTTCGAACCTGATGGTGCTCGGTAGGGGCGTCGCTTTCCAGCAATGCATCCACCTCGGACATACACACCCGTTCCTCGTAACAACTTATCAAACCTGCCGAACTGGGCGGGCCAATGACCTCGGACTTTGGACACACGCCAAGCCGCCGAGAGCGAATCGCGAAGGCCTTGAGGTTCGACGGCGCACCCCGAATCATGGGTATTGTCAACGCCACGGATGATTCTTTTTTCCAAGGAAGCCGGGCGACCGGCACACAAGCTGTCCAGCGTGGCTTGGCCATGTGGGAGGCTGGAGCAACATGGGTCGACGTGGGTGGAGAATCCACGCGTCCGGGGGCAGAACCTGTCAGCGTTGAGGCTGAAAAACACCGAGTGGTTCCCGTGATTGAGGACCTAAGAGCCCAACGACCGGAGGGGCTCATCTCCATTGACACACGCCACGCAGAAGTGGCGCTTGCTGCCTTAGAAGCAGGCGCTGACATGGTCAACGATGTCTCAGGGTTACGAGAACCTGCGATGGTGGACCTCGTGCTTCGCACGGGTTGTGCCGTGTGCATCATGCACATGCAGGGCGAACCCGGTTCCATGCAAACCAACCCTCAGTACGACGATGTGGTGAGTGAAGTGGGGGATATGCTGGAGACGGTGAAGCAGAACCTCATCCATCAAGGGCACCCTGAAGAGCTCATTTGTGTCGACCCCGGCATCGGTTTTGGAAAGACACAAAACCACAACATCGCCCTTTTGAAATCAGGTCGTCAACTCCTCTCATCAGAGACATCGCTTCTTTGGGGTGTTTCAAGAAAAAGTGTGGTTGGCCACCTCACCGGGCATACCGACCCAGCCGACCGTCTCGCAGGGACACTCGGTTTGGCGGCGGTGGCGCATCGAATGCGGATTGACCTCGTCCGAGTTCATGATGTCCAAGAGCACGTTGATGTCTTCGCTGCGCTCAAGATTGACTCAGCCTAACCCAAGGCCACCCAAGAGAATGAACGGTGCGGCCCAGGCGCCCAGCATTGAACCGAGATTGGTTAACGCCGTCACCAACAGGACCTTTCCTGCTGGATTGGACCAAAAGGACGAGAGGTCATCGAGTTTGAGAAATTGCTGCAAATCTTCAGCGGTGGGTTCGGCCATTTTGAGTTGGACGTAACCCGCAAACCAACCCGCAGCAAGGGCTGGATTGAGGGAGGTGATGGGCGAGGCAAGAGCAGCGGTCAAAACAGCCAAGGGATGCCCACGAGCAATGAGACAGGCCAATGCGGCGAAGACGGCATTGGCTGCGGTCCAGACGGTGAAGAACGTCAGCCAGTCGATGTCTTGGCTGGTCGAAATAACCGCCGCCAAAACACCGATCATCACAAGGGGGAAAGCCCACGGTAAAAAGCGCCGAACGACCGAGGGAGAAGGGAGTTCTTCCAGTTCCCTTGAATCTATAGATTGAGGTTTATCGCCCAAGATTTTTGCAACACCAGTGAGATGACCAGCACCGAGTACAGCGAGGATACGTTTCTCACCGTCCAGGTCATTCAATTTTGAAGCGATGTAAGCATCGCGCTCGTCGATGAGGACTTCACCCGCTCCTGGCGAGAACCCCTTCAGCTCCTCCATCATGGAAGACAACAAATCGCTGTCTTGGAGCAGTTCATTCACATCAAGGTCTTCATCATCCTCATCCTCATCCAAAAGTGAAGTCAACAACCGCCACTTTTCTCTAAGTTTCATACGCTTCCATGCGCGCCTTAGCGTGGTTTGGATATCACGGTCGACGAGGGCCACTTCACAGCCAACTTCGTTCGCGGCCTCCACTGCAGCCAGGAGTTCAGCACCCGGTTGCTGACCCTCGTTGATGCCGAGTTTTCGTTGTTCAGCCGACAGCATGGATTGCAGCAAGACCATCGGCGCCTTGCCTTCCTTCATCACTTTGAGAAGCCCTTCCTTGTCCAGCCGGCGGTCGCTGACCAAGGTGTCATGTCGACTTTGGCACAACTCTACAGCCACTATGTCCGGCTGGAAATCAGCGATTTGTTGCCGGACCGCTTCAACCGAAGAGGTTGCTATATGAGCGGTGCCGAGTAAACGAAGGTTCTCTCGAACATCAATCACGGGAGCAGCCGACATGGAGGAACCTCATTCACTCGGTTCAAGACCGACAACCTGACGGTTTCAGAACGAGATTTGAACGTTCTCACGAGCGATGCCTTCAACAGACCACAGTTCTCGACGAACGCAACCCTTGATGTTGGCAACGATGTTGGAAGGAATCATCTGGATGGCCTTGTTGAAATTGGTGGAGGCAGCGTTGTAGAATTCTCGGCGATCAGCGATTTGGTTCTCCAGAGAGACCAGTTGGTTCTGCAGGTTCAAGAAGTTCGTGTTGGCCTTGAGGTCGGGGTACTGCTCTGCAACCATGTTGATTCGTGGAAGCATGCCAGCCAACATACCCTCAGCAGCAGCCACGCCGGCAACATCGCCTTGGGCGAGTGCACCAGCAGCGGTTTGACGGGCCTTTGCAAATTGGTCAAAGATACCCGATTCGTGCTCAGCATAACCCTTGACGATGCTGACCATGTTGGGAATCATGTCGTAGCGTTGATTGAGCAGAACGTCGATGTTGTTCCAGGCATTCTGTGCATTCTCATCCAAATTGATGAGGCGGTTCCAGGTTGAGAAGAACCAGATAATCAGAATGAGCAAGAAAACGCCGGCAACGGCAAGAGCGACGATGGTGGTTGTATCCATGGCCATTCCATCGTGACTTCCCTAATGAAACCTTCTCAGACCATGACCTGTGGGTGGTGGGGCAACATCATGAACAACCAACACCACGAAAGGACAACTTCGGAGTCCGAAGAGAGGTGATGAACGTGCTTGAAGCGGTGGCCGTGATGATTGGAGTATTCCTCATCGCCTTCGTTTTTGCACCGGTCGGAATGGGCGGAGGGATGTTGTTTGCACCGCTTCTGCACTATGTGGCAGGCTGGCCCATTGACGGAACCTTGTTGGCCGTATCACTCGCCTTGACGTGGTCCGTGAGCATCGGAAGCGGACGAAGGCATCGAAGTGAGGGTTTTCATGACAAAGAGGCCACAAAATCAGCACTCTACGGCGCCTTAATGGGCGCACTTATCGGCGTGGGCGTGGTCAATGCCCTTGGAGACAAATTGGACACGGTGTTCAAATTGCTATCGATTGTCATGCTGATTTGGGCCTTGGTCAAGACGTGGAATAAACAGCGCTCAAACAGTGCAGCAACGAAGGTGGAAGCAGAAGAACAACGCGCCCCTATTCAGCACCTGCCGCTCCGTATTGGAAGCGGCATCGGTGGTGCGCTTTCTTCCGTCCTCGGCATTGGCGCAGGCGTCATCTACGTCCCAATGCTCCAGCAACAAGCAGGATTGGACGCACGTACATCCATCGGCTCCAGCCTCTCCATCATGATGGTCGTCGTTCCTGTGGCGATTCTCGCTTTGTTGACCACGGCACCATCCGGCATGTTGAGTGGACTTGCACCAGAACTTTGGTGGCTGTTTCCTCTTCCCATCCTGGCCTTCGGGGGCGCAACAAGTGGGGCGAAATTTGGCATCGAGCGAATCAGCCAAGAGAACATCATGCGTGTCTTCATGGCCCTTGTCGGCGTCGTACTGATACGCTACATCACGGATCTAACGTACTTCAATCGTTGATGGATTCAATGACCATGGCGATGCCTTGTCCGCCACCAATGCAGGCCGTCGCCACACCGTACCGACCGCCGCAACGATGCAATTCATGAGCGAGGGTCAACACCAAACGGGTTCCTGTTGCTGCGAGTGGATGGCCCAAGCCAACCGCTCCACCGTTCACGTTCTCCTTCTCCACATCAATTCCAAGGTCCTTGATGCAGGCAACGGCTTGTCCGGCGAAGGCTTCGTTGATTTCCCATCGGTCAATGTCCTCAACCGAGAGCCCTGCTCGTTCAAGCGCTTGTCGAGAGGAAGGTACGGGACCGTAAGCCATGATGGCAGGCTCCAGCCCCACAATGCCCCAGGAGACGATGCGGGCCAGCGGTGCATCACCGTCAGCTTCGGCCTGACTGGCCGACTTGATGACCACGGCCGCTGCGCCGTCAACAACACCCGAAGCGTTACCCGCCGTCACGAAGGATTCAGGGCCAAAAGCGGTTGGAAGGCCTGAAAGGGATTCTTGCGTCGTCCCGCGCACAACATGGTCCTCATCCTTGTGCGTCAAGACCGTCTCACCTCGTCGAGATTTGATGGTGACCGGAACGATCTCCTGTTCAAACACATCATGCTCGATCGACGTCGTGGTGCGTGCATGGGACAGCGCAGCAAAGGTGTCAATTTCTTCCCGAGTTACGCCCTTTCGACGGCACAATTCGTCGGAGGTCTGGGCCATGAACAAACCACAGGTCATGTCTTGAAGGTTGGTCATCATGTAATCCTCAACTTTCGGAGAGCGGCCAAGTTTCCAACCGTCTCGAGCCCCTCGTAGAATATGCGGGGCCTGAGAGAGGTTCTCCATGCCGCCTGAAACCACGGTTTTGGCCTCACCCAGCATGATCATTTGCGCCCCTGAGACAATGGATTGGATACCAGAGCCGCAAATGCGAGAAAGCGTCAGCATGGGCACTTCTTGCGGGATACCTGCCTTGAGACCGGCATGGCGTGCACCGTAGATGGATTGCGAACAGGTCTGAAGGGCGTAGCCCATCACCACATGGTCCACCGCATCGGCAGCCGTACCGGACTTCTCAAGCGCCCCTTGAATGGCGATGGCCCCAAGTTCTTGGGCACTCACGGTCTTCAAGGCACCACCGGCTTTGCCATCGCCTCGCTTTCCGCCAACCCATTCACAAAACGGTGTACGAGCACCGCCAACAATGACCACGTCTTCGCTCATGGTTCATTCGAACCTCACGAGGGGTATGAACATCACGCTCAGGTTGCTTCAATCAGAACAGGGCCTCAGCCGAACAGTTTACTATCGTCAAGACCGTTGTTAGAGACCATCAACGGGATGGCGACGATAAGACCGCACAAGGCATTACAAAACGCAAGGATGACCATTCCAATGCCAGCAATCACGCTATCGTCTACACTCTGAACCGCATCGTATTCTTCTTGGGTTATGTCTTCGTTTTCGAGCATCTGGTCGTATGCAGTGTCCACCATCGAAATTTGGGCCACACCAACCAACGTCGTAAGCGCGATGGCACAAAAGAGCAAGATAATTCCGCGACGCTGGTAGTTGATCATCATGACACCGCCAATGAGCATCCCGCCACCGGCGATGATGTTGACAACATCAAGGGCAATGAAGGTCGAGCTGCCCAATTCGCTTGAACCCAACAACGACAAAATGTTGAATGAAATTCCGAAAATAAAGCCGTAAATAACGGACAAGATGCCCACGACTTTGGCGGCGCTCGATGGGGGTTGGAGGTAAATGAGTTGCCCCGTGGGCATCTGAGTGGTGCCGGTGAGCAGGGTGTCTTGGTTCATCGGAGCAAAACCATCGGAGATGGAAATTGGTTGTGGACCCTGCGCCCCAGTGTCTTCGGATTTCGGTTGATTTTCATCCGGGACATCGCCCCAAGGTGATCCGCCTTGCATGGCTAGACCAAGCCATGATGCCTCTTGATAGTTTCTCGTTTTTGGAGGAGGGGTTGTGTTCTTGAAGCAGGAACCCTTCGTTTGGACAAGGCGGCGGAGAGGAATGAACATCTTGGTCGTCTACAAGAAAAATTTCGAAGAAGTGCATGACGAGGGTCTGATGTCCCTCAAGGCGATTCTTCAGAGGCTGGCCTCTTCAGAACATCATGTGGATTACAAACCTCGAGAACATGTCCGAAGGGCTGATTTCATCGCCAGAGACTTGGTGATCGTTTTCGGCGGAGATGGCACCTTAACCTCGCTCTCTCACAACATTGACGCAGCCACTCCGGTCATGGGCGTCAATTCACATCCGAGAACCGAAGACCCCGAAGGAAGTTATGGATTTTACATGGATTCCTCCATGGCGACGTTTGAAGGTGATTTTGAAACCGTCCTCGCCGGCAAGGCCATCGCCAACGAACTTCCACGCCTCCAAGCCATCATCGACACCACGTCTGGCAACCGATTCACGACCGACCCTGCCATGAACGATTTGCTCATTGCCAACACCCACCAGTATGCTCCAAGCAAATACCACCTTCGAAGAGGGGACGAACAG
>NZEQ01000058.1 GCA_002689105.1 Verrucomicrobiales bacterium
CCGGGACCGGATTCCCCGTTGTGGTCGCCGGTGATGCAGGGACCGTGGCCTTCGGCTACGTGGGTGAAGCCGCCGGCGAGGGCGAGGTTTGGAACGCCTATCTCACCTACACAACGGACGCTTTCAACGAGACGCCACTGTTGACGACCGTTCAGCTCAACGGCGTGGGCGACCCCATTGACACCGAGCCGGATTGCGGCTACAATCGATGCGGTGGCCTTGGCGACTTCCTCGATATCCGTGTGGACACCTACGGTCGCACCTGGTTCTCGCTCTCGCACAACCTTGCGGACAAGGGCATCTTTGGTACCTTCAACATCGGTCCAAGCCTGCGCGGAGACGCCATCACCATGCTGGAAGAAATGCCTGCTGGCGGCCCCATGACCCTCTAAGGTCGGGGGATGCATCCTCAAGAAGCAGAACCTCCACTCACCACCATGGAGGCGGCCGGTAAGAAGCGAGCGGTGTTCATCGCCTTCCTATTTCTCCTCCTCCCTTGGGTCATGGTTCAGGGCTGGATCGTCCTCGGCGCCCCAAATCCCGAGCACACGACGATGCCGTCGTGTCCCGAGCAAACGATGAACTGCGCATCTCTTTCAGCCAATGAAACGGTTCGCATGGACGCAGGGTTGGCCACCGTCATTGAGGCCAACATTAGCGAGGTGTGGGACGCTTGGATGGCCTGGTCGGACGACAACGACCTGCGCGGGTCTCACGAAGACGTTGAAGAGGGTGGCGAACACTTCTCGCATCGCGTCGCCATCACCCCGTTTTGGCGTTTCCCGGACGACGTTGTCGTTCTCTTCGTGCCGCAGGGCGACGACACCGCCATCGCCTTGTATTCCGCTTCTCGACTTGGGCAGAGCGACCTCGGGGTGAACCCCGACCGACTTGAGAGCCTTCATGCCGCTTTGGTGGCGGTTCAAGCCACCAGTTGAGCCGTCGCACGGTCCCATCCAAAGGGATAGCCTTCTTCGTCAACAAAGACGATGTTCACGCCCACGCCCGACTTGTGGAAGCCGATGAGCTGGATTTCGTGAATGGCGTGGCCGCTGGGTGCCCGACCGAGCACAGGAAGGGCGTGTCGTGCGAAGAACGAGCGTTTTCGAGGCTTCTTTTCCTCGCTTGATTTGAGCGTCCGGCGTGTTCCTTCCACGTCATCAAACCACGGCAGCGGCCCCTCGGGCGAGAAACGTAGGCCGAGGATCATGTCGATGCCGCTCGTCTCTTGGGCCGCATCGGCATCAGGGCCGCTGGGAATGGCTGGGGCATTGGGGTGCGTGTGGAGCCAATGCGTGAAGCGACCGGCACGCGAGCCACGGTCTGCGGAGAACATGTCGTCGGTCCAGTCTTCGGGGAGATGATGGACGGAGTAGGAATCACCTCGGTTGACAATGTGGGCCTCTTTGATGAGGTAGCCCTGCCCTTGAAAGAGGTTTGAGTGCACCTCTTCGCCCTCAAAGTACGTCTCAACCTCCTTGCGGTGGGGTTGTTCAGCGTCGATGTCGATACCGACCAGGATTTCGTCGGGAAGGGACTGAAGGGCCCACCAAACGAGGGACTGGAACACGTCTCCCGGCATGTGGACTTGAGCGAGATAACCGGCTCGCTGCGCATGTGAATCACGGTTGTAGGAGGTCATGAGGTCCTCCAGCCACGCCTCCACCATGAATCGCCATAGGCCCGACCATCAAAAGACCCGCGAAGGCCAATCTTTGAAGAAGTGTGGCCCAAGTGCACCATCATGGCGAAGAAGAAGAGTGGGTTTGGGCGGTTCCTCGGGGCCATCACCGGAACGCCTTACGAACGCCTGCTCAAGCAGATTGACAAGCTCGTCGATCAGTACGATGAGGACGAGGAAGAACTCGCCAACCAACTCGAAGCCATGGTCGACCAAGCCGGCGACGCATACGAAGAGGAGAACATCGACGAGGAAGAGCACGATCTCATCATNGAAGCCATTGAAGAGGCCGACCCGGAAGGTCGAGTGTTCGGTAAACTGGGCTCCGAAGAAGACGCCTTCTACGATGGCGAAGTCCCCAACGCCCCTGAACTCAAGCGGGAGAAGCGAGCCAACCTTGACGATTTGATGAGAGCCAAGGGCGATGAATTCACGGGCAGCTTTGGCCGAGAAGAGTTTGAAGAATTTCGAGANCGCATGACCGATGAATTCTACCAGGAATCGGACAACGCCATTCGACAAGGCGACCACGAAGCCGAAATTCGAACCTCAAACCGAGTNTTTGGCGGNGCTGAAGAGGACGTTGATGATGCCAAGCGCCGCATTGCCGAAGAAACCGGCATGGCGAACCCGACNGCTCAGCCTGAAGAAGAGGAAGAAGAAGCCGAAGAGGAATACGATGGCAATTATTCCATTGACGAAGACGGTGTTGAATGGTTCGAGGACGAGGACGGCTACTGGTGGTATCGCGAAGAGGGTCAAACCGAGTGGCAGCCTTACGATGAGGATTGAAACGCATAGGGGTTGTCCTTCACCTGTCGGCGGAACAACACGATTCGGCTGACCCAGAACGCCAAGGCCATTCCCCCAAGCAACGCATTCCAGTGGATGAGGATGCTCATCCCCCATAACCCGAGGTAGAACAGGCAGCAAGCGAACAGNAACGTCAGCAAGTACACTGGAGCCATCTTGATGCGGGGGTCAAGGAAGGAGTAGATGTAGTACCCTTGAGGCGCCCGGGCGTAGGCATAGGAAAACAAGACATAGACGATGCCAAAGTAAATCGGAAAAATGCCGAATTGCCACTCGAGTTGCGCCTGAACCAAGAACAGGTCCAATGCGAGGAANATGACGGTGTAGTTNTGCATGACCAATTCATAGTTTTTGAAGAACGTACCAAACGGTCGTTCCATTGAGATTTCCTCAGGGATGATGACGTAGCGAACGACGGTGGCGGTGATGAACGCAGCACCGTAGGCTATGGGCATCAACAGGACCGTCAGCGTGTCGAGCATCGGCGGCACATCAACGTTGAAGACGGCCATCCAGGTCGCTGTACCTGCGACGAAAAAAGCAAGCCCGAACACCATCAGCGTCCAGCTGCTAAAGGTGCCGATTCGCTCAAATCCTTTCGTCCGAATCATGGTCTCTTCACTCGTTTCGTGATGGATTACGAACATTCGGCCGGGCTCGGGGTTTCGAATCATCCAGAACACGATGGTGTGGAAAGCAAGGTAGGCGCAAGCGTAGCGAAACACGCCGATGAACACCATGGGCAGCGATGAGGTTTGGTAGGAACGGCCCGCTTCACCGATCATGTCGTTGACGCCAACCANGAAGAAGAAGNCCACCGATAGNGCAGNAATTGTCAACGCACACAGCAAGGATACGAGCGTTTTATCCTGCTCTTCGGNCATCANAANNTCCTCCATGGANNCCCCTCCAAAGTGCTCGCATTAGGCCGTTTTCCCTTCANGCNGAGGTTTGTTTTGGCCAAACATCGAGTTCAGCCAGGTCAAACTTGACCACGCCTCGGTCGGCTCCGAGCCCAACCATGTCGTCGTTTNTATCTGCGGCACTTGACATCGCGATGACGGTAAGCGGTCGCTTGATGTCCGAATTCAAAAGCATCTCAAGCACCTGAAAACCGTTCAACGGGGGCATGTAGTGGTCAAGCAGCAGGACCTCGGGCGCAAAGTCACGGATNTGTTCCANAGCGTCCATTGAATTCCATCGCTGTTCAAAGATGAGGTTGTCCGTGTTCACTCCACCCGCCGTGAGGATGGCTTCGATGTCGTAATGGTCCTCAAAGGCCAGCACGCGCATGGTTTGGCCTCAGGATGGAATCGATTGCTGTTCCCACCAGGGCGGGGCAAGGAACCACCGGTCGTCGTCGACAGGCCGGTCGATGAGGGGCAGGCTCANGGTGGAGGAGGCGTCAATGTTCACGTTCATGCCAACCACCGCACAGGGGCTTGGCAGGTAATCTTCACCGGTTTCGGTCATCACGACTTCAATCACCGCCCCGGCGTCAAGGTCCACATCCATCGGGTTGAACTCCATGAGCATGGTGTAAGCGGAAAACGGCAGGGCCGTTTTGGCCTCGTAGCCACCGTCTCGATAGCGCACGTCCATGGTGGCGTGGCCCACCCGAAGGCCGTCGGCGTACATGGTGGCGAAGACTTGACCGCCCTGACAGGCCAAGGTGTTGACCGAGAGGTGGAGGGTCGGCATGCCTGAGATGTGAATGTCTTCTTCCAAGGGGGGCAGCGTGAAACTTCGCTGGTTGTTCGTGTTCACCGTGCCGCCGGTGCCCTCGGCGCCGTCGAGTGTTATTGGCCACCATTCCATGTCTTCAGGTGGCCAAGTTTCCTCAACGTGCCACTTTCCGTTATGGGTTTGTATCTGCACCATCGGTTCGGGCTCCTCGCCGATGTCCTTGAGATAGTAGTCGAACCATCCGTAGAGTTCCACGGCCCAGTCCATGCGGCTCATGTTGGGATAGGCTTCTGCACCGTAGCCGCTTCCCATTTCGCTGTGTCTATCGGGTTGGTCGGGATAATTGTGGGCCCATTGCCCGGCTATGGCTCGAGCATTGATGCCAGCGTCCCGCATGAGTTGGTAGGTCGGGAAAGCGTGGTAGGGGTCAACGTTCCAGTCTTGCATGCCCCAAACGAGGTAGACGCTTCCCTGGTAATTGGCAAGCACATCGGGCAAGTGTCGACGCTCGTCCCAGTAATCGTTCCATTCTGCGCCTCCAACTTCGGCACCGGCCCAAGTGGAGAACGGGTTGAGCGGACCGATGACGTCGTCAGTGCACATCCGCATATCGTCGGTGGTGGCGTCGGTGGTTGCGCCTTCGTAAAGGGCGTCGTAGAGCATGGCCCTGCTCTCAGAGGAGCCGTTTCTATAGAACATTTCTTGGACACCGATCGAGCCCGAGATGGGAACGATGGTCTTGAGGTAAGGCGAGGGTTGTTGAGCGGCTTCCCAGTTGGTCGTGCCGGCGTAGGATTTGCCCATCAAGCCCACGTTTCCGTTGGACCATTCTTGCTCCCCCAACCAGTCAACCACGCCTTGGATACCGGTCTGTTCTCCAAGTCCCTTGACGTCTTGACAGTGGGTTGACTGGCCTGTGCCGAAGGTTGAGGCTTGCGCCAGTGCATAGCCGTGAGGAACAAAGGTGTCGTAGACCCACTTGCCGACCCCACCGTCAGGGACCGTGTTGGGCGAGGAGTCATCCCCGGCCACGCCTTCGCCACCGAAGTCGTAGTACGGATGGATGGTCATGATCACGGGAATTTTCGTTCCCTCTGGAACATCAGGGAGCCAAAGCGCAACGTGCATCAAGGCGGGTCCAGGGAATCCGGCGTCTTGTTCGCTGGCGGGGAGTTCCACTTCAACGAAGTGTTCCTCGAACGGGAGGACTTCGTAAGACCCGTTTTCTGGGAGTTGACCGCGGAGGGTATCCATAGGCAAATCCATGGTGTGGCGAAGATGAAGCGGCGTTTTCCACCATTCTGTTTCGTAATCGATGGTATCTCCAACGTCCTGACTGACCGACGGTCCGAAATACATGGCCATCATAAGAAAAACGATGGAGAAGGCGACGGTCGCTCCGGCCGAAGCGTTCAGTTGACGCTGAGCCCGGCTGCCCGTGGACTTGAGCTCAACCTCCAGAATCGTGGATTCCTCGGCCATAGGCAGACGACGACCGCCACCGTCATGAGGATGACGCTTCACTCGCTTGCCTTCCGGGCTTGGATAAAGGAGCGAACGCACAGACCGGTGTAGGCTGAACCGGTGAGCAAAAGCATGAGCATGGACCCGCTGGCGAGGTTAATTCCTTCGCTTGCAACCATGAAAAATCGGGTGCCCAACAGCGCAGTGATTAAACCAACGACGACGGCGACGTGCATCCAAAGTTTCCGTCGCTCAGGGTTGCTCTTAGCCAGCCAACCGCTGACCACCAACGCCACGCCTGGTAAACACGGGATGAAGCGGGTCGGGGAATCGGACGTTGAGAGCAAGCCAGCGACGATACCCCACGCGAAGAGAAAGAAGCCGTAGCCAAGCGTCAAGTCAGGCATGGAGGTTGATTGGTCGTCCATGCACCCCACTCTTCCCTTCTCCTTTTTGGTGTTGATGTCATTCAATCATCGTCGCCGGTGTTTTCATGGGGGTGAGGTCCATCCCGGTGCATGGCTCGTCAGCATCGGACCGCATCCCTGGTGTTGGTGCTGCTTTTGATGCCGCTGACGTCGTCGATGTTCGTCGCCGCCGATGATGAGGAGCCCATGTGGCGCAACATCGGTCTTGACCCTGCGGAATGGACGGACCGTCCAGCCACCGAGGATTCACCCATGATGATGTCCTACACTGGAAATGCCGTCATCTCAATGAACGTGTCTTACCAGTCCAGTTGGACCGCCGAACGCGTCGAAGGCACCGTGATCATCGAACTCTTTGAGCAGTGGGCTCCCATCACCACGGACAACATGATCGCTCATGTTGAATCCGCCCTCTACGACGGGGTATTTTTCCACCGAGTCATCAACGACTTCGTAACGCAATCAGGCGACCCCACCTGCAAGACCATCGGGGTCTATCCCACCACCAGTCCTTCTTGCGGCAGCGGTGGAACGGGTGAAACCATACCGCTCGAGCACAACGAGAACCTGTCTCATGTGGACGGCGCCATCGGGATGGCGCGAAGTGCTGACCCGGATTCTGCCGATTCTCAGTGGTACATCGCCGAAACCGAAGCTCACGGACTTGACCCCGAGAATCGAGACGACGAAGGTTATGCTACCTTTGGTATCGTTCGCCACGGCATGACACATATCCGGGCCATTGCGGATGTGCCAACGAGCGACGAACCCACGGGTACCGACCTTGACAATCCCTTCGCCTCGGCCGGACGTCCACTCATTGAAGTCCGAATTGTTTCCATGGAGATGATCGGCGTGGCCGATCCCGACGGTACCATCCGCAACCCGGTCTCCATGGCCCAAAGTGAGAACACTTGGCTTCAAGACGCCGTTCTCATCGTGGGTGTCCCCCTCTTGGTGGTGTTGGTCGGTGTTGGTATCACCTTCGCTGTTTACAACCAGCAGACCAACAATCCTCTGGTGCAAAACGATGAGGAATCAACCGTCCTCCAAGCCGAGATGGTGATGGTGGCCGAATTGGTTGACCCCGCTACCGATGTCAAGGACGAAGCCTGAGGTCCAGAACAACATGGCGAACCCGTGGTGCGAACCACTTTACCCGTTCGAGATGAAGCACCTCTGCGTTGAAACCGCGTTGATGGTGTTGGCTCATCTGTTCAAAACGAACGACGGTGTCCTTGACCCAATCCTCGATGTTCTCCTCTTCAACATTCATGTGGATATGGAGAATGCCACCTGTCGGTTTGAGAGCCAACAACGAGGCCTCCCAAACGGCTTCACTCGAAGGTAATAACCCAAGGTGACAACGGTCAGCAATCCCTTGAAGCGAAGCAAGTGAAACGGTGTTGTCGCCTTCGTGTACGGTCATCTGATGGCGAATCCCGTTGGCTTCCGCACCGGCCTTCAATCCAGCCAGCGACGCTGGATTGATTTCGCAAGCGTGCACATGAGCCGCACCAGCATGCACCAGCATCGGGAAGGTGTAGTAGCCCACGCCAGCGTAAGCGTCCACCACCACCTCGCCGCTCATATCGAGGTTGCCAATTCTTCGGCGTTCCGTGATGTTGCCCGAGGAAAACATGACCTTGGCGGCGTCGAAGGTGTAGGTCATGCCGTGGTCGGTGAAACAAACCTCAGATGGACCGAGGAGCATTTCCACTTGCGATGAGCGAAATGTATCGTCAGCGATGGGGGCTTGAACCCCAATGGCACTGACGTTCAGGGCAGCGGCCATCGCCCCCCATAAGCTCTCAGCATGTTCATGACTCCGGGCTTTCTTCCACGCCTCTGTCGTTGAGACTTGGCGAGGCAAGAGGGCCAAGTCTCCAAGTTTCTCCCATTTGGCAGGCGCCAACGTGATGGCCTCAAGAGCGAGTCCGTTTTCATCCAACCAAGTTTGAATCGCCTTGTGGAGTCGACGATGCGGGTCAACCGTCGGGCGACGCACACCTTGGTGCATCTCAACAACTCCCTCGAGGGACGATGTGGAGTTTAGCCAATTGACGACCCCTTCAACAGGACACAGCGAGGCCAATGGAAAGCCAATGGTGCCGTCATCGCTCCGTCGGGTTTCAACCTCCGCCTCAAGCCAACCTTCGTTTTTGAGAAGCCCGTGAACGTGTTGACCGTGCTCTGATTTCACGACGAGAAACATCGTCGAATCGGTGGTCTCCATGGCGAGGGCAGGAGGGTAACTCCTTTCAAGTTCCCGACCTTAGCCCTGAACCATGACCTCCCAACATCCAACGAAGCAGGCATCTCGCCATGGACTCTCGTTGCTGTTGGTGTCCTTGTTCACGCTTCAACTTCTTGCGCCTATTGTCAGCGCAAGCGGGATGGATGCCTGCTTGGGTGACGGGACCGGCTGCGATGCCTACGACCATGGCGACGACATGACCCCCGAGCAACAAGATTGGGTGGAGGGGACGTACGAATTCAATCTCGTTTCAACTTCGTCCATAGAGTTGGAATTGAATTGGGCCGTGCGTGAGTTTGAGCGCGACTCGCTTGGTTTTGGTTCAGGGACGGTCGTCGGGGATACGCTGGAAGACCCGAACGGAGACAACTTGGACGCCAATGACGGTGCACCCGCAGACCTCATCCGACACTATTTTGATACCTCTGACGGGGCGACTACGGTCGGGCAAAAATTGCAAACCGAAGTCCATCAGGCCATCGAGGACGCCCTTGAATCTGGTTTCGGTACGGTGACGAGCCTCTCAACCGCTTACGTGAATTCCTTCACCAACAGCGGCATAACCACCACATGCTCCTCGGACCCGGACGGGGATTCCCAAGCCGAGGGTGCGGGTGAAAACAACGTGTTTGAGCCCCCGCTTTGTTTCCAGGCGACGGCTTCGGTTGACCTGTTGGCCAGCAACTTCAACCTGGTTGGTTCGGAGAATCTCGATTTGGAGCGAACGTATCGCGGTTTGCTCACAATGGGGGCTGAAATCAACACCAGCTTTGACTTGACGACCAAGCCTGGCCACAAGGCCGATTTCGTCATCAATCCCTCAGCCTACTCCACCGTGAAAGGCGTCGATGCAAACGGGACCACGGTGGAGCGGGCAGGCACGCCCAACTACATGGCGGCAGAATGGACGCTGGACCATCTCAACGCCGCCGAGGGCGATCCGGACTTGGTTCGGAAGGTCGACCTCCAACTCGCCCATCGGAATTCCTCGGAAACGCCCACCGTGTACATTGAACCCGGAACCAAGGCCGTTGACCTCAACCTCGTTCTTGACTTGTCAGATGAGTACGCGGCAACCATTGATTTCGCAGCGGGGCTGTCCTACCTCGACACCGAGACCCTCAACAATTGGGGCATCAACATGTTTGATGTCTCTTCTTCCGCCTCCATTCCGGTCATCACCTCTGACGGGATTCGACTGGCTTACCACAACGACATCGTGGATTTGACCCAGTTCACCAATCAGTTTCCTGTTGGCGAAATCGTTGAGGGGCTTGGCAACACCATTGCGGGCGTTGGCGACATCACCATGAGTGACTTGCAATGGGTTTCCGTTGCCGACGGGACGGGTATTTACGACAGCGTAGGCGGTTTGAATTACAGCCATACCGCTGGATGCAGTGAACCCGTCGCTGCCGGGCAGGTGCTCCACTATTGTTTGCAAGGCCCGAACGCCATGGACGAGACCTACCCCATTTACCTCCAGACGACCAGTCAGCCGTTCTCCATGCGATTCATCGACATCATCATCGCTCAAATGGACGACGAGAACTCCTCGGTGGTGGACTTCCTTGAGAACGTCCAAAGCAGTGACCTTGAGCGTCTTATGAACGCCGGGTTTTCTATAGAAGCGCTCATTGGCGAATCATTTCTCAACACCATCGATTTGAGCGGCTTACCGCCTGCGGATTTGACCGTGGAAATCATCCTTCCAAATTGGGTGACCACCGTTGACGGGACCTCAAGCATCACCCTGACCAAAACGGTCGATCAATCCGGTTCCCTCGACTTGTCCTTGACGGGGCTTGACCCCTATGATTGGGAGCATGAAATCACCGATGAAGACGGCCGTGTCCTCTGCTATGCCAACCAGAGCACATGCATTGAATCTGACGTGGCGTTTGACCTGTCTAAAGTGAACTTCAACGAGTGGAGTGCTTCGTTCAGCGTGACCATGGCACTTGAAGCAGAACTGAGCATATATCGCATTGGCTTCGTTGACGGTCAGCGTTGCTTCGAGGGCGATGACATTGAGGCCTGTGGCCAGATGGAGGCTCTACCCTCGGATTTACTTCGTCTCATCATCGACCTCTCAAGCCGAATGGAGAACCCGCTCGGNACNNNCGTGGAACTTCCTTGGTGCGCATCTTCNGAGGCTTCAGATTATTTCAATGACTGCGNCGACCTNGAATTGGAAGCAACCCGGCAGGGCATGAAGGACCTCGCAAAACGCTTGGGCGAAGTCATCACAGACGCCATTCACGGCGGCGGAACCCTCATTGCAGAATCCGAAGACAACCCTTTCGGCGAACTCGACCTTTCGGCCTTTGAAATCCGCACGTCCATCTCAGGCATCGAAGCACCCGACGAAGTTGTGAGTGATGACGAACCCATCACCCTCACGGTCACCATCCCTGAAGTGGAGTTCACCATCGGTTCAGGTACCGGTTGGGGCGAAATGAGCGAAACAGCCCCTGAAGACCTCAAAGTCAGTATCGTGACCAGCAGCATCCAATCCATCTTCCATCAACCGATTCAAATGGCGGCTGACATGCTTACCAAGGGATTGCGTACCTCAATTGTCGGGTCCGATGGACTCACCTACCCTCCAACCAATGAAGAGACTGTTCCCGTGTCAATTGGTGGTAATACCGAGTTCCCAACTGAATTTGATACGGGTGTTCCAGAGCTTGGCGTTTTGGAATCGCCCATTGACGGGGCTTCCTACACAGGNCCCATCACCTTCACGTTGCCCCGAGGCATTCAACTCGTGGATGTCAGTTCTTCGGCAGGAAACATCATCATCACCGAAGACGGTGGCCGCCAAACCATCACTTACATCGTACCTCCGGGAGAATTTTCAGACGACTTGACGTTCCGTATTCAGGTTGGGTGGATCTATTTCCTGATTCAGTTCTGGGTTTACCCCACCATCGTGCTGGTGTTGCTGGTGATGTACATTCGGCGACGGCGAGCNAAGAAGAAGCGTAAAAAGAACGCCTTGGCGAACCGTCAAGCAGCGGTCACGAAGGCGCAGATTGGCGACCATGAATTTGCTGACTTGGCCGGCTTCTCGAGTCCGGCACTCCGGCACGGCGAGAGCATNGAGGACATGGCCAACATCGACGAGTTGTCCCGTTAGCGCAGGGCTTCGTATATTCGCTCGGCCAGCGCAGGTCCGATACCAGGGACGGTCTCAAGNTCGGAAGCCGTTGCGTGCTCGATGCCTTTTCGTCCACCGAAATGGCGTAACAGCGTTTGGAGTTTTTTTGCCCCTAAGCCTTCAACACCCTCAAGCGGATCAGCGAGCCGACTTCGACTTCGTCGTTTACGATGAAAGGTGTTGACGAAACGATGCGCCTCGTCTCGAGCGTGAACCAGCACCCGCCCTGAGCGGTCGAGCACCAGAGGTTCCATTCCGTTTCGGAAGATGGTTTCTTCTCGCTTGGCGAGCGCAGCGAGGGGAAAGCGGTCGGCCCAACCGTGTTCTTCGAGGGCTTGGTGAATCGTGCTGAGATGGGTCTCGCCACCGTCGATGAGCAACAGGTCCGGCCATTCTTCCTGGCGTTTCGCCCAACGTACGACGACTTCTTTCATCATCCGAAGGTCATCAAGGGCCTCGCCCTTGACGATGTATTTTCTGTACTCTTTTTTGGCCGGTCGCCCTTTGCGCATGACAACGCTTGCTCCCACGCGCTCATCGCCTTGCAGCTGCGCCATGTCAAAACAAACGATGTGGTCGAGTTGTTGCATCCCAAGGGTTTTCGCGCCTTCATCCGCCGCCCGTTGTTCGAGAGAGCCGCTGGATTTTGCTGCCATTCGCTGAAGTTGAATCTCAGCATTCTGCCGAGCGAGGGTGGCGAGGTTTTCCAAATCGCCGCGTTGCGGTATGCGAACTTCTACCGAGGAGCCCCGCCGTTCGTTCAGCCAGGACTGGAGACCGTCAAAGATGGGAACGGGAGAGAGAAGCAAGCGTGGTGGGGTCCGATGAGCATAGTGCTCGGAGATGAACATCGACACGGTTTCGCCGATGTCGCCCCGGTGCACGGCAGGCCATGCTTCTTGGCCCTGGACAATGCCTTCGTCAGCGTGCAAGACCACGATAGCGGCGAGGTCGCCTTCNGACATGATGCCGATGGCATCGCAGTCGCGATAGACCTTGCTTGAGACGATGTGTTGACCCGTGGTCGCTCGCACCGCACGAATCATGTCGCGGTGCTGAGCCGCTTCTTCGAAGGCTTGAGCCTCTGAGGCCGCCTCCATTTGGGCCACGAGTTCTTCAAGCAACGGTGCAGCGTCGCCGTTCAAGATACGCCGCACGGCTTTCACACGGTCGTCGTAGCCCGTACCGTCAATGCACGGTCCGGCGCAAAGNCCGATGTGCATCGAGAGACAACCNTGAGGAAGCAATTCCTTGCAGTCTCGTATGCCGAACTGGCGTCGAAGCAATTGCATCACCTGTTTTGCTGCACCAGCGTTGGGAAACGGCCCCCATTGTTGGGCGGTTTTTGGTGGGCGCCTCGTGTACATGATTCGGGGGAATTCATCGTTGGTCATGGCGAGATACGGGAAGGATTTGTCATCCTTCAACATCGAATTGAACCGCGGCATATGTTCCCGAATCAACTGGCGCTCGAGAACCAAAGCGGCTTGTGGCGTTTGGGTAACGATGCATTCGATATCGTCAGCCCGAGCGACGAGTTCAGGAATCATATGGCGGTCAGGATTGGATGCAAAGTATGACCGAATACGCTCGTTCAGGCGAGTCGCTTTACCGACATAGAGCACCCTGCCCTGTTTCGTTTTGAACAAATAGACGCCCGGTTCGTGTGGAAGGTCAGCCGAAGCCAAGTCCACGGGCATGGTCTTCCCACACCCGCCCTGACTCAAAAGGGCAACCCTGCGTGCAGCGTAAACAAGGGTGGGGATGTTTGATGAAGGAGACGCACGAGCCTGTTTTGTCGTTCCCATGTTGAGCCGTTCTCAAGAGAAGTTGTTGCGTTATCTCGGGACCTTTCCCGATGCGCTTTCCAACGCTTGGGACGTGCCTCGGTCGGTTTCCTTGCCGGGTCTTTCCGAGGCCATGGGCGTGGTGCGTTCGGGTCTCAATCAACCGCTCAATGTGCTGCTCGATGAAGGCTTCATCGTGGTACGGGTTGCCCATGTTTTGGGAGGAGGCTCTCGACGACGGCAAGTCTATCACATCACCGAAAAAGGACGAGGCTGGTTGGCTGAACACCCTTCGGAAGACACTCTTGCAACTTCGGAGTTGACCACCAACGACGCATCAAAGTTCAGCATCATTGGCCGTGAGCGAGAACTGGAGGCCTTGATTCAACTGTTGGTTGAAGAACGTCGTGCGGTGGTTGGTGGCCTTTCCGGCGTTGGAAAAACCACGCTGTTGAAGGCCTGGGCTGCGCAGTCCACCCAGCATCTTGTTCGATGGGCCACCATGGACCCGTTGAGCGATGCCTATGCTTTGATGCAAGCTTGGTTCCCAGAGACCACACCGCTCCCCGTTGACCCCGAGGCCATGATCGAACACATCGGCCAAAGTGGAAAACAAGTCCTCGTTGTTGACGACCTCCACTTGGTGGAACCACGACACCTCGAGGCCGTTCAACATCTGCTTCATGGCCTTCATGCCAAGGAGCATACCGTTGTGCTTGCCGGTCGCCTGCCTCTTCCCGAAGGGTTTGATTGGCCGTTGCTCAAACTCGGCACACTTTCTCCTCACGATGCAAAGGAGGTTTTGGGTGACCACCTGGATGAGGACCTTCGCTTGGAAGTGGCGAAAGCACTGGATGGCCACCCCATGGCTTTGAACCTCTACCGAGAAGGCGATCGATTGCCAGAGGCTGGAGAGGACATCCAAGCCTTCGTTGAGCAGACCATGCTTGACGGGTTGGATGAGGGTGCGCTCGAAGCCTTGGACGGCATGGTGTTGTTTCCACGTCCGCTTCCCGCAGCGATGGTACCGGGTGCTTCCTCCATCGATGAACTTGACGAGCGAGCCTTGTTGAGGTGGACTGAAGAGGATGTTTCACTGGAAATTCAGCACTTGATTCGGAACGTTCGACGCACCATGCTCGATGAAAACCGATTGATGAAGTTGCACCAGGCGGCCGCCGACCACTGGGCCAATCATCTCGACGAACCGGCGTACGCTGTGCTCCACCTCTACCATACCATGGCTCTGGACGATGACCGATTCGTGGAGGAGATGGTCGAGCGCTTTGATGCGTTGATGCTGGAGCAGAGCGGTGCAATGGCCGTGATTTTTGACCGAGCGACGGTTCAACGGCCCGACCAAGAGAACCTGCATTATTGGGCCGGAAGAATCGCCGTTCATCGTCAGGAAGCGGAACGTGCTCGCCACCATTTGGCAGGTGTCCAGTCGGATTCCCTACGGGCCGAACTGGCCTATGAATTGGCCCGAATTGAAGGCGATGAGCAGGAAGCAGAGCGTTTGTTGCAAGCCCAAATCAGCGGTGTTTCCGACCTTGAAGGTGTGCGCTGGCTTCTGCGTGCAGCCGTGCAACGGATAGAAGACCGTGTGTTTGACCAAGCCTCTGCCGTGGATGAACAAAAGGTGCAATCCCTGCTCAACCAAGTGCGACTACCCGACGACCTCAACACCAGGGGAAGCATCACCGTCAGCATCACCCTCATTCAACTTACAGTTGCCTTGCTACAGCGAGATGAAGCCCGAGTTCAGGCCCTGGTCGAAGGTCTTGAAGCCTTGAGTCACATGCACGACCCCATTGTCCTTCATGCCAAATTCAAGGCGAGTCTTGCCTTTGGAAAAGAGACGTACGACGCCCACCACGAAGCCTATGAACGGGCCGCTGGCGCTCAAACAACCCCGTTTCATGCCGCCGTCGTCGGTCTCACGTTTGCAGAGCATTTGGTGGGGCAAGGCCATGAATCAGCTCGTTCCATTCACGCTTCCTTGCCGAACCCGAGCGCTTGGGCAGAAGCGGGTTCACCCGGCCACCGTTACGCCGCCAGATGGTGGTACCTCAAAGGCCACCTGGACCCCTCAGCCTCCGCCGCAGCGCTTCGAGAAGCTGCTCGATGTTTCAGGCAGGCGGGTTGCACCAACGCCGCTCGGGCCGTGACCGAGCGCCTGCACCGTGTCTTGTGAAATCACAATTCTGCGCCGATGAGTGTCTTCGTATCTTTGATACCCGGAAGTTGACGAATTTCCTCAACGATGCAACGGGTCAGGGCGTATTCTTCGTCCGCTTGCACGCGAGCAATCAGGTCGTATTCGCCGAACAACATCCAGTGGTCGGTGACCAAATCCACCTTGCTGAGGGCTTGACGGACGCTGTCTTCTTCTCCCGGTAAGGTCGTCATCAATACAAAGCCAATCGCCATTTTCAGGCCTCCACCGCAATCAAGGTCTGTGTTTCTTTGACGCCTTCGATCTTCCTGAACGATTGCATCAGCAGTTTGGAGAGTTCCTTTGATGTTGGCGAACTGATTCGAACCAGCAAATCAAATTCACCGTAGAGGGCGTGTACTTCGGCGACGTCCTCGTGTTCTGTCAACGAGAGGTAGACTTCGCGCTCGTGGGTTGGTTCGGTTTTGAACAGCACAAACGCTTCGGGCATGATTTCTTGGATTGGAAATCGGGTCTTAGGGATTCCTCCCGTCAGAGAATTCACAGAACAGGCGACCTTTGAAGAGGGACAGTGTACCCCTTGAGGCTATGGAGCACAATTCTTCGGGGAGAGGTCTTGCTTTCAGCATCGTGCTTTTGTTCCTTCTTCCCATGATGTTGCACCTCGCTCCTGCAGGTCCCGCTGTACCGCTCGATGACACGACGACGCCCCCGCAATTGGCCGAAGGTCGGGCGCAAACCACGTGGTCAGGAACCCAGACCCTTTCGGGAACCTACACCATCGGCGTGGCGGATGAAGTCATCATTCAACCCTGTACGGTGGTCCGACTGCCTTCCAATGAGCGCATCATCGTGGACGGCCGCTTGACGGTCCTTGGTACGCAATCTTGCCCGGTCATCTTCGAGGCCGCTGGTTTGGGTGACCACGAAGGCATCCAGTTCAACACCTCTTCTTCGGGGCGCGGTTCATTGATTCAAAACTTGACCATCGAGGACGCCATCTACGGCATCACCATTTACGGGTCCAATCCCGTCATTGAAAATCTGACCGTGGTCAATCCTGATCGTGTCGCCGTTGACATGTTCAACGGCGCCGCCCCGCGCATCACCGATCTTTACGTTGACCGTGCAGGTCGGGACCTTGGCTTCCAGGGCGACTGGCGCTACGGTTTGGGACTCTCCATCGGTGCGGGCTCGACGCCCATCGTTCAACGGGCCGTGTTTTCAGATATTTTGACGCGGGCCGTTAACATCTGGGGTGGCTCCGGTGGACTGATTCAAGGCATCACCATCGACAACTGCACCGGCTCTTCTTGGGCCATGGTCGCCGGCATTTGGGTGGAGGACAGTCAACCGCTGCTGACCAACATCAGCATTACCAAATCCGATACCGGGATGGTGATCCGCCACATTGACGATGGTGGTTACACCCACGCCGTGGTGCGGCATGCTCACATCAGCGATTCAATGTACAGAGGGGTGTATGTGGACAAAAACAACCACACGAATTACACCAATTACGAAACGGCGGATTTCACCAATTTGACCATCTCTGGAACAGGAGGCCCGGATTCAAAAACACCCAACATCGGTTATGCAGCCCTTGAGGTGAATGCGACCGGGGCGTGGTTTGACGACACGCTCATCGAAGATTCGACCACCGTGGGTGTCCGCCTTTATTTCGTGGATTCCACCACCACCTTCCGTAATCTGACGGTTCGCGATTCCGGCGACCCCGGGCAAGGTCAACACGAGGCTGGTGTGTCCATACGCTCGTCGTTCTTTGCCCCGACCTTCGAGGGTTTGGAAGTCTCTGGTTCGGTTGGCCCTGGCGTTCATTCCACTTCCGGAGGTGCCATGCAAGGCAGCGACTGGTTCCTTCACAACAACACCAAACAGGGCATCATCGTCGACCGTGCCACCGTTGCCATCGAAGGCATGCACCTTTCGGACAACGGCTATTCTGGTGCTCATGTGCTCGATGCTCGTCGCATTGATTTCTGGAATTTGACCGCCGAAAACAACGGAGCCTCCACCACAGCCAGCGCTGAGGAACAGGCCGGATTGTACTACGAAGAATCCAACGACGTTGAGTCTTCATCCGGTGATGTCCGATGTTGGTCGTGCACCGTTACGGGTTCAACGGGGCATGGCATTCTCGCCGTCAATTCCGTGGACCTTTGGCTTGAGAACGTTCANCTTGNAGATAATGCACTGAATCTACCCGCTCTGGAGATTGACAACGGNGACACCATGCCTGCAGGNGCCAGTGGACGTATTCACATCACGAACCTTCATGTCGAAGCCGAAAGCCCGAGTCAACCTGCCGTCAAACTTCACCGTGCAGCCGTTCATTTGGACGGCCTCACGATGGCGGGCAATCACACCGGCTTGGACTGGCGAGGCGATAACAACGGTCAGTTCGCTTCCTCCCTCAACAATTCCGTCTTTTCGGGAACCGACTGTGCGGTGTTTGACGGTCACGCTTCGCTCGGAGGCCACAGCAACCGTATCTCAACNNACTGCACGGGNGGAATCACCTTCACGAACAGCCAAGTGAACTGGTCGACGNTAACCGATGACCGTGGAGCGTCAGGGAGTCCGACCGTGTTGGACCTCGACGCTTCCTCGACGCTGCACTTGCACCGGCCTGTCGATGTTGCTTATGCATCGGCCGTGATCGCTTCCGGAGCGCAAATCGATGTCGCTTGGGACTTGACGGTCTGGGTTGTGAACAACTTCTCGAACGGCATTCCTGGTGCTTATGTGAACGTCACCTACGACGCTTTNGAACCGGCCCTTACGCACCCTGCAAGCATGATTGGGCAGCTGTTCCTTCCTGATTTCATTGGTCAACAATGGACNTCAACCGGCGGCAGCTCCTACAACGTTGCCAACATCGATTGTGGGTACTTTGGCGTCTCCAACTCAACCTCCACTATCCTTGACCAAGACCGCGTGGTCTATTGCCACCTACCTTTGGCGAACCAAGCACCGTTCATTTTCTGGTCAACTCCAGAGGACGGAGCCGTCTTCCCGTCGGGGGCTGAGGTGTTCTTCAACGCCAGCGATTCATGGGACCTCGACAACGACAGCATGACATTCAAATGGCGAAGTTCNCTCGACGACGACATCGTTGCAGGGTGTTCAGGTGTCTTCAGCAGCAACGACGACCCTGCCGGCGGCGCCCCCTTCCTCGCCAATGGGGATTCCTCGACACAGAACCCACCGTACTGCCAACTCTCAGACGGCATTCACGAAATCACCCTCCAAGTGTGCGACATCGCCCATTGCGTAGCAGAAACCCGGACGATTGAACTGGTCAATTTCGCACCGGTGCTGGCGGTTGATTTCGAACCCGCCCTCAACCCTTGGAGCGAACTTATCATGCCGCAAACGGGCACGGTCACCATCAACACCACCGGAACCTACGACCCCGAAGATGACGACTTTGCTTGCTTGATCGCGTTCAGTGGATACAACCGCCAGGGCCCCGGCTGGAGCAACGCATGGGATTGTCCAGAAACCTTGTCCTACACCTTCGACCACGTCGACGATGACCCTCCAGCGTCGTTCACCCTTACGGTGCAAGCTTGGGACAACGTCGGTAACAACGCTACGTACAGCGTCCCCGTGATGCTCTACAACGAAATTCCAGAACCGGTGTTCACGGTGAACCGTTCCTCCAGTGCGAGCGAGGCGCTAGTAACCCTTGACGGAGGTGCAACCGTTGACCCCGAGGGCGACGCGCTCTCCATCACGTACACTTCATCACTCGACGGGGTGCTTCAGGTCGGTTCGGCATTGGTCTGGGAAGGCCACCTTTCCCGCGGCGTTCACACCATCACGATGGAGGTCACCGACGACCGTGCTGAGCACGCCAACCAAAGCAAGTCCAACTCCATTCTGCTCACGGTTGACAACGCCGAGCCCGTCGCCGTCATTGCTTCACCACCGGCCCAAACCTTCGACAGCTCCGAGTTGATCTCCTTCTCCGCCAACGGTTCAGGCGACTACGATGCTGCCTGTTCCACCTTCCCTGCGGAAGGCGAGTGGGTCTGCGCAGAAGTTGAACCAGCCACCGGTTCGGAATTCCTCGTGGTCACTTGGACAAGCAATCTTGACGGCCGGTTGACGCCTGAAGGCGAGGATTGGCTCCTGTTCGAAGAACGCTTGACGGCCGGAAATCACCTCATCACGCTGAGTGTCGATGACGGTATTCACAACCCCATAGAGGTCTCAACGACGGTCACCGTGACCGAGTCAGCACCCGTCCTCGGGTTGGTCAGTCCGGAGGCTGGAACGGTCCACCCTTCATCCACGGTGTTCATGTTTGATGCCTCTGAAAGCGTGGATTACGACGGGGACAATTTCACCATCACGCTGCGTTCATCCGAAGAGAGTGAACCGCTTTTGGTCGANGTTGACCCGGAGGGACAACATACCTTCTCCTTAGGCGCCGGTGAGCACATCATGACGGCCACATTGACCGACACCACCGGGGCAACGCGAGACGAGACTTTCTCGCTCACCGTCGTTGAATCAGGCCCCGTTCTCGTGATGATTTCGCCAGAAAACCGGCAATCCATCGANCCTGGTGGTGCGGTGTTGCTCGAGGAAGCCTCCTACGACGCTGACAACGACCTCACGGTCAGGGAGTGGCGGCGCTGGAGCGACGAGTTGAGCGAACCCGAAGTCCTCTCTACACGGTCCATGGAGGAGTTGACGGGATTGTTGCCTGGTGAATACCACCTTTCACTCTACGTCGAAGATGCTCGCGGGAATTCGGTAGAACAGCACGTCAACATCACCATCCAGTCCAGTCTTCCCTCCCTTGACAGGAATTCCTTGGTGCTCAGCTCGGAAACCTTCACCCAAGATGAACTCAACACGTTGACGGTCCGTATTGGACTCAGCGACCCTGACGGTACAACGGACGATGTCCGAGTGAAAATCACCTTTGGTCTCCAAGAATGGGAAGCTAACCTGAGCGATGATGATGGCGATGGCGTCTGGGAAGGTCTCATCGAATGGCGACCCGAAACCACGGGCCGACCCCTGCTGAAAATCACTGCAAAGGACGGTGTCGGCGAGAGCGCCAACATTGACTTCATGTCGAGAAACCTCATTGTTGAAGCCCCGGAAAACGATGCCCGTGGCCTACTCCTGGCGACCTCCGCTTTGGGTTTCGTCAGTCTTGCTGGCTTTGTGGCCTACCTCGTTTCCCGACGTCGTCGAGCCAACGAGGAACTTGAATTGTTGACTTCATGGGACGCCTTCAGAGCCCCAAGTGCTGCTTCAGAAAACGGTCCCAAAGACGTGCCCTCTGTTGAAGGAAACGCCATGGATGGCACGCAAGAAGTTCAAGAAGAACTCGAATTGGACCTCGACCTTGATTGACCAGCAAGCCAGTTTCTCAAAGAGCACTCAAGTTCGAGTGATTTTGAACACGCTCAACGTGATGCTTGAGAGGCCCCGTCCCCGTTCATCTTCAAGTTCGACCTGTTCGAGTTGTTCAAGTTCAAATCCTTCGGCGTAAAACCGTCGGACATCGTCGTCGTGAAGAGCGAACGGTGGCCCGTCCATTTCGTGTTGAGGGTAGGCATACGTGATGAGCAATCCAACCGCACCGGCTTTGGTTTGCTGACGAAGTTGGTCCACGTAGGCTGCTCGCGAAGCATCAGGGAGAGCGATCATCGCTGCCCTATCGTACCACGCATCGGCCCGAAACGTGTTCGTCTTGAGCGTAAATAAATCGCCTTGCATTACGGTAAACGGGGGGCTTGTGTACCGCACATGTTGGCCTTTGGTTGCTTTTTCAGGTTGCATGTTGCGTTCAAGAAAGAACGACTCAACGGCCNGNTCAACCAACTCGAGACCAACCACCTCGTGGCCTTGTTCGGCGAGCCACACCATGTCGAGAGACTTTCCACACAACGGTACGAGCACTTCTGCGTTTGGAGCAAGGTTGAGGCATGACCAGTGCTTGACCAACATCTCGTTGACCTCTGAACGATGCCAACCGATCTGTTCGGTAATCCAACGGTTGTGCCAGAATTCCATGAGGGATTCCCTCACGCTTGTTCGGGCAGGTTGTTTTTGGTCGAATCAGGATTGGTTTCCAATCCACCCCACTCNGTTCGAGTTCGGTGGAGGCCAAATCGACGAAGGAAGAGGAATTTTAGGTTCTTCCACCCGTCGCCCCANGTATGAATTTCTGCTTCACCGACACGAGGGCGGTAGGGNACGGAGATTTCNATGGCCTTCTTTTTGCCAAGGTGGCGNCGAGCGAGGATTTTGACCTCTTCACTCAACGGCATACCGTCGTTNGTGGGTCGCATTTTCTCGTTTTCAAAGATGGATTTTCTGAACACCCACATTCCGGTTTGGGAGTCTTTGATGCCGTACCAGAACAACATGCGAGCCGTGAACGAAAGTACCCAGTTCCCAAAGCCGTGCAGGCCAGACATCGAACCGTCTTCTGCTAGAGAGAGTCGGTCGCAGGTGATGAAGTCCAAGTCATCGTCAAGGAGGCGCTTGACCAATTCAGGAACCAGTTCAGCGGGGTAAGTGCAATCCGCATCCATCGTGACGATGATGTCGTTTTTAGCAACATCAAAGCCCGTTCGATAGGCTCGGCCGTAGCCCTTGCGGGGCTCCAAGTGAACACGGATGTCCTTTTCCAGAGCGATTTCTCGAGTCCGGTCGGAGGAGTTGCCGTCAACGATCATGATTTCGAGGTCCTCACACCATCCACGGGGGATGGCGTCAATGGTTGGGCCCAAGGCTTCCTCTTCGTTTCGGGTTGGCAAAATCACGGTGACG
Organism: Verrucomicrobiales bacterium; assembly: GCA_002689105.1. Taxonomy (GTDB): domain Archaea; phylum Thermoplasmatota; class Poseidoniia; order Poseidoniales; family Poseidoniaceae; genus Poseidonia. The sequence continues at coordinate 22,284 of NZEQ01000058.1, forward strand.
GACACCGGAAGCACATCGCCCATGATGTCTCCACCCGAGGATTGACCTTCAAAGGTTTGGCTGGAAGCGTGCATATCGCCTCACCGGTTTCAATGACATTCAAATGCAGGTCCCGTGTGGTTGTTTGCATGCACATCGCCATGGTCTCGGGCGAGTATCCTCCTCGTTGGGGAGGTATCGGCTCGGTGGTCTACCATTTGGCAGGCCATCTCGCTCAGCGAGGGCATGACGTCACCGTCATTACGCGCACTCATCAACAGCCCACGCCGCAACAACCCGGCGTCAGCGTGCTGCAGGTGCCTTGGCTCAAGGCGCCGATGGCCTTCACTCGCTCCTATGGGAAGCACGCCCTGACTGAACTCCGCCGTCTTCATCAGGTCAAACCGGTGGACGTGGTCCACACCCTCCTGCCCTTGGTCAGTTGGACGGCCAAAGAATACCTCTGGGTGGAAGAGCACATCGCCCCGGTGGTCTCAGCCCTCAACGGCAGTTGGATTGGAGAGCGTGAGGGGATGAAATTGGCCGCACGTCATAACGAAGCGGCGACGTGGAAGAACCCGAACGACCTGGCCATCCTTCTGACCGGGGGCTATTATGCGAAATACGAGCAAGCAGGCATGGAACATTCCAGTGTCTCCGTGGCCATTTCCGAATCGACACGGAGAGAGTTTGAGCAATGGTATCAACCGCCAGAGGATTGGGTCTGTGAAACCGTGCTCTACGGTGTTGACCACAAGGTGTTCCGGCCCATGAACCACGACCACGAGGAGGAACAACTCGCCTACGAAGCGCTTCGCAAGTCCTACGATGCCGCAGATGAAGCCGCCTTGACGGGGCAGCCGGACACGAAAACCCCACTTCTCCTGGCCGTCGGGCGTCTCGTGGCTCGGAAGGGTCACCGAACCCTTTTGCGTTCCATGCCCTTCATTCTCAAGCAACACCCGGGTGCTCGATTGGTCATCATCGGTCGCGGGCACATGCGAAAGACGTTGATGAAACAGGCCAAGCGTCTGGGCATCGCCCACGCTGTTCACATTCAACCCGGGATGAGTTTCGAGCAACTCGCCCTCCATTTCCGGTCGGCCGACCTCGTGATTTACCCCTCCTATTACGAAGGACAAGGCTTGATTCCGCTTGAGGCCTTGGCGAGCGGGACGCCGGTGGTCACGGTCGACCAAGCTCCCCTGACGGAAATGATTGACGAGGAAGTTGGTGGGCTGTTTGCCTGCGGCGACCACGAAGATTTGGCGCGGGCTGTCAACCACTGCCTTGACCACCCTCAAGAACGCACCTCACAGATGCAGAAAGGGCGACAGCGTGTGCTGGACCGGTTCACTTACGAGCACAACGCCGAAGCCTACGAAGCCATCTACAACTCGCTGTACGAAGCGTGATGATGTGATGAGCGTAAGGTCATTAGTGGGTGAAGGGTCGCCGCATCATGCAAGGGCGCGCACTCTTCCTCTCTTTGATGGTCATCACCCTCTCGCTCTCAGGATGTTTCGGTGAAGAAACCGTGGCACCTCCAACGGTCGAAGAAGAACAGGTCTCCCCCCGAATCTTTGTCACCGACCGCTATGGAGAACCGGTCGACATGCCCCCGGTGGAGATGACCTTCCAGTTCAGCGACGTTGGTGAAACGGGCAAAGAGCCCAGCATCGGCATCACCTCCAGCGGTTGCATTTTCTTCATCGCCATGGAGAAAGTGATGCGCTCGTGCGACGGCGGTGCCGCATGGGAAGAAACCCAAGACCCCGTCATGTGTTCTCCCACCACCAGCGACCCGTACGGTTGGGTTGACCCCATTACGGACCGTGTGTTCGGCGTCCAAATGATCGGACTGGAAACTTCTTGGATTTGCTGGAGTGATGACGATGGCGAGACTTGGTTGGGCAACCCCCACGATTCGGGTACGACCCCTTTCAACGACCACATCAAACTCGCCAGTGGTCCGTGGACCGACAGCGGCTACGGGGCGCTGGGCCAATTCACGGGTAGTTTCTACGAAACCGCCGTGTATTATTGCTACAACAAGTTGGCCGGTATCTTCTGCTTCACCAGTTTCGATGGCGGTGCTACCTTTGAGACCGGTGGCCAAATCATCGGTTTGGCGACCACCAACGGTGGTTTGCACGGTGCCATTTCGACGGCGCCGGACGGGACGGTTTACGTTACACCTCGTGTTGCCACGCCAACCGTCATCGTCTCCAAAGACAACGGTTTCTCATGGTTTGAGCGCACCATGGGCGAGGACGTCAACACGCCAAACCCTCGAAAGAATTCGGAAGTATCCGCTGACACCGCCTCGAACGCCTACCACGTCTGGACGGGCGCTGATGAAGGCGTTTACATGTCCCGCTCGACCGACTCAGGTGAAACATGGGAGCAGGAGAGCATCCGCATTTCTCCGGCCGGTGTTATTTCATCGGTGTTTCCTCAAACCGATGCGGGGGACCCGGGACGAATCGCCATCACCTACCTCGGTAGCGAAAACGGTGAGATGCTCAATCAGTCCGACATTGACGGCAACCCGTGGGACGGGAACGCACATTACGCTCCCAACAACGCCAGTTATCACCTTTACATCACCTACAGCCTCAACGCTCTGGATCCTGAGCCCATCTTCCACACCTATCGAGTCACCGATGACCCGGTTCAACGGGGCTCGATTTGCTTGAACTCAGGGGATTGCCGTGATATCGGCGGCTCCAACCGAAACCTGCTTGACTTCAACGATTTGCACATTGACCGAGAAGGTCGTGTTTACGTCGCCTTTGCCGACGGCTGCACGGGGGAATGTGCAACGAACGAAAACGCCACGGCTGAAAATTCCCGAGACGGTCGCGGTGCAGTCTATTACTTGGCCGCTGGCCCAAGTCTGTACGAGGACTTCGGTTTGATGACACCCATCATGGAATGATGTGGCTTCATGCGAAGATGCGGGCTCGGAGTTTACGCAAACTCAAGCGTACGCCCAACATGACTTTGCGCACCTTTGACAGGCGCACGGGGTGGGAAAACACATCGCCCGACCGGCGGACAATTTCGCTGAGAATGGAGGTGTATGCATCCGCCATGATCTCGGGTTGTACTCTGGCTCGACCGTCGAGGTAGCCGAACAGCTGATTGGCTGAGGATTGATGACGCTTAATCACTTCGAGGTATTCCACCATGAAGCCTTTCCATGCCAGCGTGTTGGCAACGTTTCCTGAACGCAACATTTCGGTGGTGATGTTGTGAGAGTCAAGGATGTCCAGTGGGAGGTAGACTCGTCCGCGTTCCATGTCTTCGTTGATGTCTCGCAGGACGTTGATGAGTTGCATTTGGATACCGAGGTCGATGGCGTGCAGACGGGCAGCACGGTCTTCATAGCCATAAATTTCAATCAGAATGAGGCCAACAGCAGAGGCGACTTTGTAGCAATATGAGCGCAATTCATCCCACGTCTGATTGGCTACGGGGTACAAATCGTCCTCCATTCCTTCGATGACGGTTTCAAAGTCGTTGAGTTTGATGGGGTAACGTTGGAAAACATCCTGCAGGGCGATGAAAATGGGGTGGTCGCTCTGGGTAATGCTCTGTTCGCTTGCTTGATGCAGTTTGAGACGGATGTCAACAAGAGCCATCATGCGTCGTCGGTGCTCGTCGGGCGTGAGCGAAGGCGAGGTGCCTGCGTGGATGTCGTCCACGATGCGTTGACGCTCATCGGTGGCTTGACGCAATTCGAGGGTTTCGAGGATGGTGGGTTCTTCGTCACCGTCAACGATGTCGTCCACCCAGCGGCACAGGGCATAGACGGCGTGCACCGCTCTGCGTTTGTCAGGTTGAAGGGCGCTGAAGGAGGAATAGAACGTGGTCGAGGCGTTTCGACACACCGTTTCGCAATACGCATACGCCTGCTCAAGAGTGTGCTGTCTCATCGTGAACCCTCATGCAGATGTGGGTGTTCCGCTGGACGGTTCTTTTGAGGTTTTGTTAAGAGCCGCTCGACCTTTCTTTGAACGCTTACGACTCTCAAACCAGGTGTCGACGCCGTTCCAGTCGGGGATGATGCCGAGGCTGTCAAGGAGGAGTTTGCTGCTGATGCGAGCCGATTCGTAAATCACGGGCAATCCACTGCCGGGGTGGGTGCCGCCGCCGACGAGGTAGAGGTTGTTGATCTCATCGAACTGGTTCTTCGGTCGGCGCCATAGCATTTGGTCAAGGCCGTGAGCGAGGTTGAACACGGCACCTCGATAACAGTGGTCGCCCCAGTCTTCGGGCGTGATGGTCATCTCGGTCACGATGTGGTCGCGGAGGTTCTCATAGCCAAGTTTGGCTTCAATTTGGTCAAGAATGCGGTCTCGGTAGGCGTCTTTTTCTTTGTCCCAGTCAATGTTTTCGTGAATATGGGACACGGGGACGAGTGCGTAAACGGTCGAGCAGCCTTCGGGAGCCAAGCTCGGGTCAACGACACAGGCGTTCTGAACATAGACCGACGGGTCGTCCCAAGTCAATTTGTGATTCTTCTCAATGTCTTCGAGATTTTTTTCGTAGTTGGCGGAGGCGTAGATTTGGTGGTGGGGGAGGTCATCGTAGACTTTGTCAATGCCCAAATACAACATGAACGTTGAACACGAGTACTTTTTCTTGTCAATTTTCTTGTTGCTCCATTTCTTACGAACCTTGTCGGGGAACAATTGTGTCATGCCGTTGGCGAAATCAGCGTTCATGACCACCTTGTCGGCGTGGAATTCCCCTTGCGAGGTTCGCACGCCCTTGATGGTCTTGCCGTCCATGATCACCGACTCAACGGCTTCGTTCATGCGGAAGTTGACGCCCAAGTCCCTTGCGATGGAGGCCATGCGCTCACTGACGCTTCCCAATCCACCCATGGGGTGGAAGATACCGTATTCGTACTCGAGGAAAGCGAGCATGGTGAAGAGGCTGGGGCAGTTAAAGGGAGACATGCCGAGGTACTTCGTTTGGAAGGACATGGCGAGCATGAGTCGGTCATCATCGAAGAGTTTCATCAGGTCGCCAGCAACCGAACGTTGGGGGCGAAGCACGCTGGCGACTCGCATGGCTCGCTTGGAGAGCAGGTCGGTTGCACCGTACCATGGCTCCTGGAGGCAAGCCTTTGATTTCTCCAGTTTGAGTCGGTTGTCGACCACGTAGCGACGGAAGGCGTTGGCGTTGCTGTCGCCCGAGAGGCCACGAATACGCTCGGTCATTTCGTCAAGGTCGCTGGTGCAATCCAGTTGACCGCCTTGGCCGAAAATAAGGCGATAGTTCATGTCGAGTCGGTGGAGATTCAACTCCTCGTGGGCGTCCATGCCGATGGCCTTGAAGATGTCTTCAATGACTTCCGGGTAGTGGAAAAAGGTGGGTCCGAGGTCGAATTTGAANCCGTCTCGGTCAAAGACCTTGTTTCGTCCTCCGACCGCTGATGAACGCTCGAACACCGTNACATCGACTCCGGATTTGGCNAGCAAGAGAGCCGAGGCGAGACCGCCCGGTCCGGCACCGATGATTGCTACTGTTGGACGCNCGCTTCCTGCCATGAAGCCGCCTCGTTCATTGAGCATATAAAGGGCGGTTTTTGTCCTAAAAATTTCCCAAAAAATAACATCTCAATCTTGGGATTTTATGATGCTGTGAGGGTCGATCAAAACCGAGAATTCATCNAGGTANGGGCCCATTGAACTGATCAAATCCACTTCCGGGTGGCCCTTGAGCACCATCCCGTCCATGTACATGAGCGAGCGAATGATNGGAAAGGCCTCTTCACCNAANGCGCACCCAGCGAGAACGGCCGCTTTGACGGTCTTCATCATCTGCTCCGTCAGGGAAACTTCGCTCACNGAGGTGCCGACAAAGCCNTCGTAGAGTTCGTTCATGGAGTCNTAATAGGTTTGGAGGGTTTTGCCTTCGGGTTGNACAGCCGCCATCGTGAGCATGGCATCNAAGGCGTTCTTCAGTTCACCCTTGGCGAGNAAATAGAAGAAACCAAACAANGCGTTGCGAACGTGTTCGGGCGCATTGCAAATGGCTCCGGTGTCGATGAAGTGGAAGTTTCCNTCGGCGTCCATCATGGCGTTTCCGGGGTGGAGGTCCCCGTGGAAGGTTCCCAGGCCAAACATGAACGCTCCGTGAATTCGGAACAATTCCAGCATATCGGGCCAGGTGAAGGTACCGTTTTCGAGGTGCTCTTCCAAGGTGGGGTGCGTTATTTCTTCCATCACGAGAACNTGTTGATTTGAAAGGTCCTCCCACATTTTGGGGAATTTGAGTTTGGGCATGGAGAAGTGCATTTCGATGGCTTCTGACTTTGCGATGAGTTGATTGCGTCCTTCAATTTCATTCAACAAGTTAAGCTCTCGCAGCGTGTAATCCTCAATGTGGGCCAAGAGTCCAATTGGATTGCCAACTTTGCGAAGTCTTGGATTGAAGAAAAGACCCATGCGAATCCAACGCTTCATCCGACGCACNTCTCTTCGGAAGGAGGCTTCAAAGTCGGCTTTGATGATCTTCACCACGACCTTGGTGCCGTCCTTGAGGANGGCTCGATGGATTTGACCGATACTGGCTGCGGCGAAGGGTGTTGGCTCTATGCTCTGAAAGTGGTCTCGAAATCCGGATGGAGCAAAGCGGTTCAGGAGTTGTTCAGAATCTTCTTCGGGAATGGTGGCTGCTCGGCTGTAGAGGCGCTGCAACTCAATGCACCGTTGAGGTTCAATCAAGTCTGGGCGCAGAGCAAAAATTTGACCCAGTTTAACCGCCAGGAGCCCCATCGATTGAATCGCGTCAATGTTCACGGGTTTCTTTCCCTTCAGCTGTCGGAAGAACCGAAGGAACGTCACGAGTTTCATGCCGTCACCCGCTCAGTCAACAAGTTCGATGGTGTTCAGTTCATGTCGGTGGATGAGGTATCTCCACAAGTCGTCTTTGTCNCCGCTTCCNTCNACGCGTTGAATGACCACGTTGACTTCCTTNGCAAACCGTGTTGAGAGCGCCCCNTCGATGATACCGTCATCCATTTCCCACATGGGNAGGGCGTCAGGNTCATTCACTGGAGGATGGTTCAAGCCAACAACAACATGGAATTGCGGGTCAACATCGTACTGGAGCATTCCGAGGCCTGCATGTTCCCACCAGTCCATCATCTCGTCGAGGAACTCAATGTCATTTTCTATAGAACGAAGGGAAAAGGCGATCTCTTGGCCCACTCGGTTGCCGATTTGTCGCAGCATTCGACCGATGTCAATTCCCAGAACCTTGAGGTTCGAGAGTTTTCCCTCGGTGAGGCGCATCCGGGCTTCGTTGACTTCGTGCCCTGCGGCGAAGAACGCCTCGGGGTCAAACGGCGTGTCTTCTTCGGGGAGTTGTCCGTCAAATCCAAGCGCAACGGAGACGTTCTTGAGGAAGGAACCTTCGCCAATGGTCAATCGTAGCGGGTCGTTGATTTGGTTTTCAGTGAATCGAGCACGGGCGGTCGCCAGCGGAACGGCTCCTTCCCAGATGGCATCNATCAGGTGGAGGTGAGCTTGNGTAAACGGGCCGGATTCGATGATGAGGGCAGCGTCCTCCTTTCCACGACCGACCGGGTTGTCTTCGATGTTGAGGTATTGAATCACTTCCGATTGGTCCTGAACGAAGCCCAGTGAATCAAGTTCGTCCGAATGTCGAACGTCGATGCTCTTGTCAAGCTGTTCGAAGAAACGCAAGGTGCGTCCGTCCAGGTGCGTGATGATTTGGACCACCACGCCACGAACGGCGGCGGTGTTGACGGCTTCGAGGGCATCCGGGCTTCGGCAGAGGTGAAGGATGCCAAATTGACCGAGCAGGAGGATCAAGCGTTCTTCCGCTTCGTTGGCCATCTTCTGGAGCCGATTGTAAATGTGGGTGCGCTCTTTGAGGACGGCGAAACGAGGGTCATCGATGTCCCTGCGCTGTTTCTCGTAGGAGGCGTCGGTTTCTGTTATGCCCTTGGAGAGTTCATCAAATCCATCCACAAGACGGTCAAGTTGTTGTTTTCGTGACTGAATGATGTGTTCCATTGCCTCGTTGATACGAAGGCTGGAAAAGAGCATGGGTCGGTCAGCCGTGGCCGTAACAATGCCCATCTCNTGAAGGCGAGACAGGCTGTTGTAGGCATCCAAACGGGTGGTGTTCAACTCCTTGGCGAGCTCAGAGGCTTTCATTTTGGGGCGGGANCCGAGGATCATGATGGAGCGAACNTCTCGCTCATTCAAACCGGCCTCGAGCAGCAACTCGTCCCACATTCAATCGTCCCCCCTGACGACCGAGATGTCAGCCAGGATCCGGGCGACATGGCGTCGTGGACGGAACAACCAATCGTAGACGTAGCGAATCGTGTTGTCTGGGCCGATGAGGAAGGACGACTTTGCGGGGAATTGGCCCAGGTGAAGTGGGACGTTGAATTGTTTCCCCACGGTTCGCTCTGGGTCGGCCAGAAGTGGGAACGGTAAGTCTCCCANNGAGGCTTTGAATCCAGCCAATTCTTCTCGGGTACCCGGGCCGATGCCGACGATGGAGCAACCTACGGATGCAAACAAGTCGTGTTGTTCTTTGAACGTTAGGCAGCCTCGCTTGCACGTGGGCGAGTTGTTGCGGGAGTAGAAGAAAACGATACGCCATGTTCCATCGAGGGAACTGCTCTGGAAGACCTCTCCTTCTTCGTTTTCAAGGGCGAAACTTGGCGCTTGCTGGCCAACGATATTCACTTTCATGCTCAAGCCTCAGTTTGGGAGGATGTGCCCCATTCGAGCACCCTTGGTTTGCATGTAGTGGCGATTTTGAGCGCACTGTCCGACGATGATGGGAATTCGGTTGGTCACCTCAATGCCCTGGTCCATGAGTTGGTTTCGCTTGTCGGGGTTGTTGGTGGCAAGTTCGACCGACGACACNCCCATNGAATACAACATNTCAGCGGCGAAATCATACTTNCGAGCGTCTGCTGGTAGGCCAAGAGCGAGGTTAGCGTCCAAGGTGTCCAAGCCGGTATCTTGCAGAGCATATGCTTGCATTTTGGCATACAATCCGATGCCGCGACCTTCCTGACGCATGTAGGCAATGGCGCCCTTGCCGCGTTCCTGGATGGCCTTCATGGAGGCGTGGAGCTGCGGGCCGCAGTCACAGCGGAGCGAATGAAACGCATCACCGGTGAGGCACTCTGAGTGAATTCGAACCANGGGTGANCCTTCGCTGAGGTCGCCGAGGTACAAGACGGCGTGCTCTTCGCCTCCGNCAGGATCGCGGAAGGCCCGAATTCGGAAATCCCCGAATTCCGTGGGCAAAATAGCGTCTGCTTCAGGTGCGTTGTCTTGTGGAAAATGTTGTGGTGCTTCCATGTTACAAAATCTTCCGAGTTTGTATATAAACACTCGTCTTTTCCTTACTTGGGCTTAAACCGTTCTTGATATACTCGGTGTGCAGAAACACGNTCATGGCTTCGCTACTTTGTGACCTCGGGGTNGCAGCCAGAGTGGTAAAAAACGGCAAAATCTTGCTCGTTCAAGAAGCCACGGGAAGCCATCAGGGAAAGTGGGGCCTGCCCAAAGGACACGTCGATCCGGGCGAAAGTCCGGAGACAGCAGCTCTNCGCGAACTCAAGGAAGAAGCNGGGTATANCGGNTCGGTCATGGGNCTNGTTGGGGTNCGTACCGCTNTAAGAAAAGACCATCCCGCTGTTTTCCTGTGNTACGATGTTCATGTTGAGGGCGACCACCAACCGTCGAACACGGGCGAAATTTCCTCATCGCAGTGGTTTTCTCTGACCGAACTGGGCTCCGTCCAATGGGTCTCTGAAACCATGCAACAACTTGCCGTCGACGGTCTAACGCATCGTATTGTGATTCGAAACCATTCAGGGTTGACCCAAAGGCAGACTCCCTACGCTGTCTACCGTTCAAGCATGGCCTCATCGCTTCAACCCAGAGGTGGCCACGAATGATTCCCAGCAGCCGCNTACAAATTCANGGCGTCCCNAACGAAAACGGCGATGTCGTCGTCTACTGGATGACGGCCGCTCGACGCGCACAGTGGAATCACGCCCTTGAACANGCNATNGGCTTGGCCGATGAACACAATCTTCCGCTGGTGGTTATCGAATGCCTCGCTCTTCAACATCGATGGGCTAACGACCGAATCTCGACCTTTGTGTTGCAGGGCATGGTTGACAATCGAAGCGCCTTCTCGGGCACAAATGTAACCTACATTCCCTACGTTGAAACGAAGCGGAAAGAAGCATCAGGCCTGTTGAAAGGTTGGCTCGAACACGCTCGCCTCTGCGTCATTGATGACTATCCCACCTACTATCCAAAACACGTCCTCGACACCGCCCTTTCGGTGATTCCCTGTGAAATTCACGTNGTGGATTCAAACGGTTTCATGGCCATGCGTGCCCAAGGAAGAGANTTCTCCACGGCGTATTCATTGCGCAGGCACTTGCACAAAACCATACGCGAACACATGCATGAATTCCCCCATCGTCGGCCGCTTGAATTGGCGAAAAATCTACGCGACTTTGACATGGCGATGGCCAAGGCGGTTTTCGCTCAAACCAACACGCCCATGACGCCTTACGAATTTCTTTGGCGCGTGTCCGAAGGCGGAGACATCGGCAAACAAGCCCTNTCCACGCTTCGAATTGACCACGAAGTCCATCCTGTCATCGGCAAGCGGGGAGGTTATGTCGAAGGACGACGTCGATGGAAGGAATTCTTCGCTGACCGACTTCAGGCCTATCACGAGAAGCGAAATGAGCCACAAGAACGTGGGGCGAGCGGTCTTTCGCCTTGGCTTCATTTTGGCCATATCAGCGTNCATGCCATNCTCAGCGACATCTTTGCGCATCACGGCTGGGATGTGAGCATGGTCAACCCCCCCAACGATGGTCGTCGACAAGGNTGGTGGGGGCTTACCGAACCNGTGGAAGCCTTCCTGGACCAGATCATCACGTGGCGAGACATTGGATTCATTCATTGCGCCATGATTGAAAATCACACCGAATACGNATCCCTCCCAGANTGGGCCAAGACCACNCTGGCCGAACATGCCGAGGACGAACGACCCTATCTCTACACGTTCGAAGAGTTGGAAACAGCATCCACCCACGACCCGCTTTGGAACGCTGCTCAAAACCAACTGCGTCATGAAGGCATCATCCACAACTACCTGCGCATGCTTTGGGGCAAGAAAATTCTCGAATGGTCTCCAAACCCAGAAACGGCCATGGAATGGATGATTGCGCTCAACGACAAATGGGCGCTTGACGGCCGAGACCCCAACTCTTACACCGGCATTGGTTGGGTGATGGGCAAGTTTGACCGAGGTTGGACCGAGCGTGCAGTTTACGGAAAGATTCGTTGCATGACCAGTGCTTCCACGGCCCGGAAATACAAGACTAAGGCGTATGTTGAGAAGTACAACACCCTCGGTGAAGCGCCCACCGTTCTTGGCTCTGGCCCATCATACTACTCTGCTCATCAATGAGGTTTGACCATGCCCGTCTACAAGCACGTCGCCGCTTATGATGCACCGGTCGATGACGTTTGGGCATGGTACGACAGCCCCGGTGCTTTCCGTCGCATCATGCCTGAATGGGAGGGGATTCGACCGGTTCAAGCGGGGGCTTTGGTGGACGGTGCGAAGACCAAGTTCCGTGTTCAACTCGGACCACTGCGCCCCATGTGGGTCGCCCGACATTACGGCGTGGTATCTGGCGAGGTCTTCAACGACGTGATGGAAAAAGGGCCGTTCGGGAAGTGGGACCACGAACATCGCTTCGTTTCCACCGGCTCCGAAACCAGCGAAATCCACGACACGATTGAATGGAAACTTCCTTTTCATCCGTTGACCTTTTGGACGGCGCCGTTCACGGTGAAAGGCCGAATGAACCAGATGTTTGCCTACCGAACGCTTCGAGTGCAGGAGGACTTGAAACGCATCGCTCTGTACGCAGACCGACCAAAACAAAGCGTCCTCATCAGCGGTTCAACCGGACTTATTGGGATGCAACTCACGGCTTTTCTGCAAGCTGCAGGCCATGAAGTTACACGCCTTGTACGTCCTTCGACGAAGTTGCCTTCAGACGTTCAGCATGAACCCTGTGTCGTGTGGAACGACCAAACCGGCGAGGTGTTGGAAGGAAGTATGGAAGGATTTGACACCGTGATCCACCTTGCCGGCGCTGGTATTGGTGACAAGCGTTGGAACGCTCAACGCAAAGCCCTCATCGAATCGAGTAGAACGGTGCCGACTGAGAAGTTGGTTCACCTTTTTTCCCAACTTGAACAGCCACCAAAGACCTTCCTTTGCGGTTCTGCCGTCGGTATCTACGGCAACAGAGGAGATGAGGAATTGACGGAAGAATCCGCTCCCGGCGACAACTTTCTGGCCACGACCTGCCTCAATTGGGAAGCGGCCGGTGCAGCGGCGAAGGACGCAGGTATTCGGACAGCCTGGATTCGAACCGGAATCGTAACCACCCCAATGGGCGGAGCGTTGCAGAAACTATTGCTCCCGGCCCAACTTGGTGCAGGCGGCCCTGCAGGAGGCGGTCGCCAATATTATTCCTGGATCTCGTTGGACGACCAAATCTATGCCACCTATCATCTCATGATGAACGAAGATTGCGAAGGCGTCTACAACTTCACGGCGCCTCAACCCGTCACTCAAAAGCAGTACGCCAAGGCCCTGGGGCGCGTCCTTCGCCGTCCAGCCTTCGCACCGGCTCCCGGATTCATGCTCAAAATCATGCTCGGCGAGATGGCTCAGGCCTTGGTGCTGGATGGCCAACGGGTCCTTCCGAACCGCCTGCTAGAAAGCGGCTATGTTTTCCAGCACAGCGACCTCGAAAGTTGCCTCCGTCAATGCCTTGGGAAGCAACGATTGCCCTGATTGCGCACGACATACGCAGGCGTTCTCTTGATAATCCGTATGCCCATCAGCGGTCATGGCCGGTCGAGTCGCCATTGTGCTTTTCCTCGGCCTCGCGTTGCTTCATTTACCTCTCGCCAGCGCTGACGACGCACCTGCAAGCGCCAATGGATTGACCGACGGCGTCTCCTCGAGCGGGTATGTTTGCGACCCAGATGGTTGTTCGCCAAACGACAAACGAGACTATTGGAAAATTCAAGGAAAAATGGGCGACATCGTCCAAGTCACCTTTTCTGGCAGCATGAGTAATCCAGCATGGTGGTGCATCAATGACGGGTGGGAAGGCACCTTCACGATGGGTTCCGTCTCGCAAAACGTCGATGACGGCTCCCCAACTTCCACCCTCTCGACGACCCTCTCAACAGCGGGTGAGATCCTCATCAAAGTGGAGGGCAAAGATTCCTGGTGCAACGACGGGTTCGATTATACACTCACGCCTTCCATTGACAAGACCAACCGAGACTCTGATGAGGACGGATTTGTTGACACAGAAGACGACTGCGCGTACTTGGTAGGGACCTCCACCAATGACCGCAAGGGTTGCACCGATTCTGACGGTGATGGCTGGTCAGACCCCGACAGCGGATGGGGCGTTCAAAACGGAGCAGATGCCTTTGCAAGTGAATCCTCACAATGGCTTGACTCCGATAACGACGGCTACGGCGACAATCTCGAGGGCTACCAAGGTGACCACTGTCAGTTCAGCCGTGGCTACTCCACTTCGGACCGATTTGGGTGCGTGGATTCAGATGGAGATTCGTATTCTGACCCCGACCCCGGAGGTCTCAACGGCTACGAGGCTTGGTTTGCTCACCCCGATGGAAAGGCGGATGCCTTTGCCTACGATGCTTCCCAATGGAACGATACCGACGAGGACGGTTTTGGAGACAACTGGGACGACCCTTCCCTCAACGTCACGCGAATGCTTTGGGACATCGGACAATTTGTGGACAATGCAACGCAACCTGATGCTTGCCCTTTCATTCGCGGTTCTTCCTCTGCAGACCGCTACGGGTGCGTTGATACGGACATGGACACCTTCTCCGACGGTGATGAAAATTGGACCATCGACAACGGCTCCGATGCTTTCCCACTTGAGCCAACACAGTGGCAGGACACCGATCGAGACGGTTGGGGAGACAACCAAACCCTCGGTGCTCAGCGAATCGATGATTTCCCGTTCAATCCAACGCAATGGCGGGATACCGATGAGGACGGATGGGGTGATAACCAAACCTACGGCGCCACCCAAATCGATGATTTCCCCTTCGTACCCTCCCAGTTCCGAGATTCTGACGGCGATGGTTATGGCGACAACTTAACCGGTTTCGAAGGAGATGTATGCATGGATTCGACCCCCGAAGAGGTTGACTCCGGATGGATCAGTCGTTTCGACCGGCTTGGTTGTCGCGACGTTGACAAGGACGGCTTTTCGGACCCGACTGAACTTTGGATTGCCCACCCATCGGGCTTTGCCGACGCCTTCCCCGACGATCCCTCACAATGGCACGACACCGATGATGATGGCTACGGTGATAACGAGGAATATTTCGACGGGCAGACGTGGCGTACTTCCTACCGCCCTGATGGATGCCGCACCACGCAGGGCGAATCCACCTTCGACCGATGGGGCTGCCCTGATGCTGACGGTGACGGATGGTCCGACCCCACCTCTTACTGGCTGGCCAGCCCGGGCGGCTCAGGTGATGCCTGGCCCGATGACCCAACACAATGGCACGATTCTGACGGAGATGGACGGGGTGACAACCCGCGTGGAACGACGGCCGATGTTTGTCCATCGGTGGCAGGCACCTCGGTTGGGCCTTCCTCCGGCGGTGACCGTTGGGGTTGCAAGGACACCGACGGTGATGGCTGGTCCGACCTCGGCGACGCTTTCATTCACGAACCAACGCAATGGCGAGATTCCGACGGCGACGGATTTGGAGACCGATTGAAAGGACATCAAGGGGATGCGTGTCCGGAGATGCGTGGTACCTCGCTTTTGGACCGATTGGGTTGCCGCGACACCGATGGCGACGGTTGGTCAGACCCTACGGATTCGTGGGCAGCTCATCCCTTTGGATTGGCCGATGCGTTCCCTACGGAGTCCCTTCAATGGATGGACACCGACCAAGATGGCTTTGGCGACCTCCCGCTCGGGGCTTTCCGAGACGATTGCCCGGAGACCTCCGGTTCCTCAAAGCGGGACGTCCAAGGCTGTCCCGATGAAAACGGGGACGGTTGGTCGGACGCTTACGGCAGCTTTGCGGCTGCTGTCGCCATCATGGGGGAAGACCCAGCCGCCTCGTGGTTGACGTATGCGGTCATGAGCGCTGGCTTCCTGNTGGGTGCGATGGGTGCGTTCTTCGTCCGAGGAACACGCCGCCGTAGCATGCTTCTTGAGCAGTTGATGCAAGAGAAGGAAACCGAACTCATGAACACGCCAGGCATCGGTGCACCCGTTCCCGAACTTATACCATTGGAACAATTGCCACCACTGCCATTGGCTACGGAGGGTGATGCCGATGCATGACGCCTCTAACCGCACTCGAGCTGTCCTCATCGGTCTTTTGCTGGTGTGCCTTCTTCTCCCGTTGCCCGCCACCGCTGAATTGAGCACTGAAGAACAGTTGGCAGAACAAGGGTTGACCCTTCTCGCGCTTCGCAACGACACCATCGATACCAATCAAGACGGCGATATCGATGCCGTTCGNGTTGTGGTCGTTCTGAATTCAACNGCCGCATCCAATGACTTGATNGTCAAACTCCGAGGCTTGCACAAGGAAAGAGAAGTGCTTGAGACGCAGGAAATCTCTTTCCAAGGACAGACCAACATCACCCTTGTTTACGACGCATGGTCCAAAGGAGAGCATGTCCTTCGCTTGGACTTCTTGGATGAAAACGGCGACTTCATCGCCTCCTACCCTCTTCCGACGTTCATGCTCACGCCTTCCTTGGATGTGCCTCGAGTAGCCATCAAACTCAACGCAGGTAATGGACTTCAAACCGGTGAAACCTGCGAAATCGTCAGAGAATTTTCCGATGAAACCGGTCCTCGCTACGGTGAAACCGGCGTTCGAACCTTCACCGGCGCNCCCT
The DNA here is from genome assembly GCA_002689105.1 of Verrucomicrobiales bacterium. Lineage (GTDB taxonomy): Archaea > Thermoplasmatota > Poseidoniia > Poseidoniales > Poseidoniaceae > Poseidonia. Next base: position 38,325 of record NZEQ01000058.1, read on the forward strand.
TCAGTGTCTTGGACACGCACGGTGTGTTGGATTGTTCTTCGTGGCCTGCCGGTGCTTATGAGCTCAAAGAGACCTACCGAAACGGACTTGGACAAACCGCAGAGAGTACGTTGAATTTCACCATCAACAACCGGCCAGCCCCCGATTTCTCGCTTTCGGTTTCAGGTCATCAAAACGCCACTGACACGCCATGCATGGTTCGCATGCTCCTTGAGGACGGGCGTTCTGATGCGGATTTGGACAAGATATGGTCGGTGAGGGGTCAACGGATTGATGGCGCCAACGGCAGCACCTTTGACTGCTCCACCCTTCCTGCTGGGGCGCACCTCATCACCCTTGAAGTCGTAACAGAGAAGATGATCTCGTCCATAGAGGGCGTGAACCTCATCCGTCTTCCAGCCGCCGACCTTTCAGCCAATGAATCGGCAAACCTCCCGTCTTCCTCGCTCGGAATGGACACACCAACCGAATCGGTNGGTTGGCTTTCCATCGGTGTTTTGGCGTTCTTTGTTTCCATCGTGGTCTTTGTCGTCTTGGTGCGAAACAAAGAGCCCGAGGCCCTCGAACTCCCAGCCCTCGGGCCCACGCCCCAGGTCCTTGCTGATGGCTCCCCCGACACGCAAGGGCTGCCNACCACCCTCGACGACCAAGGCGTGCTTTGGCGTCAACACCCCGGTGGAGAGGTTGACTGGTGGGACCAAGAATGGAGCATTTGGCACAGGTGGGAATAGATGGGTTGGTTGAATTATCTCTTGATGGCTGTCGCCGGCCTTGCTCTTGTGGTCTCAATTCGGTTATTCTATGTCTGGTACACCCGTATTCGCCCGCTTGAGCCTTCCCTGGAACTTGAGTGGGCTGCCGATTGTGAGCACCTGACGACCGCCACGGTCGATGGCTCAAAAATCACCTTTCACATGGTTCGTGATTTCACATGGAGGACCACCCGAGACCGCGATGAAAATTGGGTTGAGAACGTCGAAGTTGACGGGGACGACCTCAAACACATTTGGTTCATGGTTGACCATTTCCATTCTTTGAAAGGACTTGCCCACACTTACTTGACGTTCGAATTTGGTTGCGGCACGTGTCTTTCTTTTTCCTTTGAAACACGTCGTGAAAAAAACGAGCGCTACCACCCCTGGGACGGAATGTGGCGGGCTTACGAACTCTACCTCTTGCTTGGGTTTGAGCGAGACGTCACCGGACTTCGAACCCACGGAAGAAAGAACCGCGA
>NZEQ01000059.1 GCA_002689105.1 Verrucomicrobiales bacterium
CATTATGAAATCTAATTCCATTATCAAAAATACAGGAAACTGTTAATGAGACAAACCCACTGGCAACTTTATGATTCTATTCAAACCGACTTTAGAGATTTTATTCAAAATAAAATCAACTGCTGGAAGTTTAGTGATTACACCAGTTAGTTGGAGCCGTTATGCATACACATTGGCATTTTTTGTACTACTCGGTTGTATACCTTCTTTGCTAATTGGGCTAACTGGAATAGGAAATTCGAACTTATCAGTCGCTTTGTTGGCTCCCGTATTAGCGATAGGGCTTTACGGATCAATTAGAATTAACTATGACCTTCAGTGGACATATCTATGGCAAACAATCAATTCTCTTTCGTTCTCAAGGGAAGAAATTGTCGTGGAGTTTCTTGCACCAAGTACCGCATCAAAAAGAATCCTGGCAGTTCTTTTCGGGATAAATACAAGAACCATCGGAGAAAAAATGACATTGCCAACATTCGCATTGATTGGATATGAGGTTATCCAAGAACAGATTCAAAATGACCTATATTATTCGTTAAACGCTTTTTTCTCTGTTGTAGATAATGGAAACGAAGAGTCTGCCATTGAAATTCCAATATCGCCACGCCTTCGGAAGATTGAGGAAATTAATGAGTTTCAGGAAATGATTTCTGACTACCTACCCACAGAAAATCAGTGATTTATTGATTTAGCGATAATCAATTATATGTTTTTACAAGGGTTCCTACATAAGACCCTTTGATACATCTTGCCCATACACATGGGCTTGCTGTGGGTCATATTGAACCGTACCTTCTGATTGAGTGCCTGAGCAAAGGGTCTCCCTCTGTATCGATGTGTGTTGGAAAGGTCATCCAATGCACAATGCAACCCTTCGGCGACAGTATGTTTCCTCACCAATGAAGTCTGATGACCTCGGGTGCCGTTTAATTAATAGGCTGGCTTATCAAAAATTGAGGCATGAAAACGACAAATTCACCATCTGAATTAAGTCAATTTCATACCATCCTTGCGACTGCAAATCTCATGGCCATAATTTGGCTTGTGTTAAGATTCCTGACCCCATTTGGATGGGTGTTTTCGACCGAAACCTTCAGCGGCTTTCTGGTCATTAGTGCCCTTCTTTTCACCGGCACCGTCGGTGCCTTCTATTTCCTCTTCACCCCCCCTTCCTCCATTGAACAAGAAAAGAACATCATCNACGCAGATCATTGGAACGATGCTGAACGACGTGTAATTTCCTATCTTCTCTTCAATTCAGGTGAGTGTTTTCAATCAGACCTTTTGGAGAAATGCATGTTCTCGAATTCTGTGAAAGTCACACGAACCGTAGCCAAGTTGTTGGAAAAGGGCGCTGTCCTAAAGTTTCGAGATGGTATGGGCAATCGACTCGTCTTGAACCACCATGTTTCCTTAAGCAAAAACCGTCGTTTTCAATTTGAAGAGTAAGCCTGTGAACTTGAAAGAATTGGTTTTCACGGGATTACACTGCTGGATATAAGTAAGGGAAAGGGCATGTTATTCCATGAGTGAGGATACAGCAACTCTGGAAGAGGAAACAATAACGAACACCACCACGGCGGTCTTAGCCAAAATTTTCTTTGGCTTTACTGTGGTCTATCTCTTGCTGATTCTCAGCCAATTTTACTGGGCAGGAGTCGGGCTTCTGAGTCCCACTCCGGATACGTCCAATCACACCGCAACGGGGAACATCATCGCGACACTACCGGTCGGTTTCATTCTCGTCGGGTTGTATGTGACTGGCTACAAAGTAGCGAAGCCGCGTTCAAGCCTCCTTGCAGGAGGCACTGTGGTTGCCGTCATTGCTATTTTCTGGGCNNAATTGGCGNATTTCGTCTATGCACTGTACACGTACAAGCACATTTTTGGAGGCGGCGCACAGTTAAGTTCCCTTGACCCACCAGGGGAAGTTGCGATTGGAACCATGGGCTATGTCTTGATGCTCGTCTTACCGATTGCAGTTATTGGATTTCTTCTNTACAAATTCAAAGGAAGTTTCCCAGTGCCTGCTGATTGGCGATTAGCGGCATTTACCATGGTTCCGTTCATCTTGTCTCACGTCCAATACNTGTTCATCTATGCGTTTCAAAAAGGCTTCATGGATGATGCAGAGGGCATGAGCTCCGCATTGCACCCAATCAATGGCGTCATCATCATGATCCTCGCCATTGAACTCGTTCGAAGAACCATGCCACTGGCGTTGGGTGAAAAATACAGGTTCGGATTTTCGGATAGCGATGGTAGCAGTGGGAAGATTGCAACGTACCTCTATTATCTTCCAATGGCAATGCTCATTCTCCTGTCGATTGCTGNCGTTCTTGAGAGCATCTCCACTGCAATGGCGGGATTGTGAGTTGAAGTCGTCGCGAAGAAGGGCGTTAAACACCACTGCTGTCATCGCCGTATTTCTCTTTGCACTCATCTCGCACACACCTCAAGTGGGTGCTGAGGATGCACAAGAGGACCCTTCAGAGTGCGCAGCAATTGTGAGCATTGGTTCTGGAGGGATGTCATTCGAAGATCGAACGGTTGAAATTGAGGCAGGCCAAACCGTCTGTTGGATTTGGACAAATGAGACCATGGCTCACAACGTCGCACAGACTTCCGACAGATCGGATACAACAAGGATGGANGGCGGTGTGTACAGTGGTGAGCCAAACANGACTGTGGACTTCCGTTACACGTTTACGGAAAATCAAACCTTCTACTACATTTGTGAGCCACACGCATCCGTGATGAAAGGAGTCGTTATCGTGGGAACAAATGATGAGGGCGTTGGTGGTTCAAGTTCGGTTCCGGGGCTATCCAATTTTTGGATAATCATTTCCCTTGCTTTGGCCGCCTTTGCAGTGCAATATCGTGNCTCACTGGGTTTGGACTGCCGANGCAACTGCAGGGTTCGTTGATGCAACCCCATTGCTCAGTTCACGGGTGAGAACCATCCCAATCAAGGCACCAAGCGGCGCCACCATCATCGACAGGATGAGCACGGGCGTCGAAATGTACATTGGTTTCTCTGCCGCAACCATGCGTTCCCACGTCCAGCGTCCCACGAACAAATCAAAGGCCAGTAAGTGTAACCATCCGATGAGAATCACTTCCCTGTCGTCAAACATTTCCACGACGATATCTGGCGTCGGCATTTGGGTGCCGAGGAGAATGAAGATGTCAACCACGTTGGGCAGGACGGCTAAAGCGTAAGCAACGGCCAAAGGCCCAAGATACACCCATTCGTTCCGCATCAGGGCGGCGGTTCGCTCGCTGGTTGGAGCGAACCACATCATCACCCAAAAGGGCAGAATGTACAGGCTGGAAAACCAAAACAGGAGATCAACGAGGGCGACCATGTCACAACCCACCTNTNTCCATGATGTTCAAGGCTTCCTCCAAAACGGTGGTGTTGGCCCAGTATGTCTTGGAAGTCCACACCAGCCGGCCATCGCTATCAAGCACCTGGAGGGTGGGGGTGACGGGGTTTTGGAAGGCACGGTAGAGGTTGACATCCGTCATGCGACCGGTTTCCACGTCGATAACATTGGTGGATTCGGAGGGCAGCAAGAGCGGCCAAGGCGTGTAGGTGGAGGTGTTGTTGGTGGTGTAGCGTTCCCGCACATCGTTGGTGGACTCGAAGGCCGGGTAGCGATGGACGGAAACGATGTTCGTGGAGTTGGAGATGTTACCTGCTTCAAGTTCTTGCTGGAGCATGGCGGTCCAATCATGACATCCGCTGCATCCGGCGGCGACCCAAAGCATCAGAACAGGGCCGTCAAAGGCGGTTCGCAGGTCGTGCTGGGGCCCGTCATCCACTGCTCGGTCAAAGGTCGGAGCCGTGAAGGACAGGCGTTGGGGAACAGGAGAAAGCACCGTCTCTTCCTCGGCAGGAGTCTCTTCCAAGGGCGCGGCGGTGCACCCGGCCGTCAACAAGAGGAGCACAAAAACAGACATGAGCTTCGCAGTATGTTGCATGTGGCTCACTTCGCGGGTGTGTATTTCAACGCGTGTTCTCACCAAGCGAAGTTGAATACCCAATAAATGGCGTCCCACCAGGTGCATTGAATCGAGAGCATAACAGAGCCAAGCAGTGCGATGTTACTTCCGGAAAGGCGGTCGCGAGCAGGCCAAACCAGCACGCCAAAACCAACGGACGCCAGCCCCGCCGTCCAAAGTACGGCCACGATGGCCACGGCCACGAGCATGCTCGGGCCTTCGATGTAGATGCGCGTTAAATCAATCCAAATCAACGAGGTCAGAAGGAAAGCAGCGTACAAAATGAACAGTCGCTGAAGGCCGTTTCCATCGTCTTCCTTCCACGGCCAGTGCAACGAAGCCACTTCTTCTTCGGACCAGGCGAAAAAGAACCGATGGAACATCATGAGGTAGCCGGCAGCCGCCACAAACATCCACGGGACGATGAAGGACTGCATGCCTTCGGAAACATTGCCCCAGTACACCGTCGGGTCATCAAAAGCCCCAACACCACGCCAGTAGGAGAGCAAGATGAGCGGGCCAACGATGTTGGTAAACCAGAACACGGTTCGTCGATTCATTCGCTCTCACCTTGTGCTGCAGCGGCGGTCCGCTTGAGGAAGGGCGTGTACAAGGCCGGCAAGATCAGCAGACTCGTGAGCAACGCCAACGTGATGGCGACCACGAAGGCTTGGCCAAACAAGCGGAGTGGCAACAGGGCGGAGAGGTTCAGTACAGCGAAACCGCCGGCGGTCGTGAGGGCCGCTCCGGCCATGGCACGGCCCGTTGTTGCGGTGGACTTGGCAACCCATTCCACCGGAGGAGCCAGCGGTTTGTGTGCGGCCTCTTCCTCGAGGCGCGTCGTGAAGTGAACGGCATAATCCACGCCCAAACCCAGCGAGAGGGCACCGATGGTCACCGTTTGCGAGTTAATGTTGTAGCCCGTGTAGCCCATGATGCCGTAGACCCAAACGACGACCATCATGAGTGGAATCCATGAGACCACACCTCGCTGCAGGCCTTCTTTGAGGTCGTTTTCGTTGCGCACGGTGTGAATGCCCACGAGCATGAAGAGAATGACCACGGCCACGATTCCGGTTGATTGGACCGAGGCTGACGCCACGTCAGCCGTTGTTTGAGCGTTGATGAGGGCCCGGCCACTCAAGCGCAGTTCAAACCCATCCCCTGCCTCCTCGGAGAGTTTGTCCAGTGATGCCTCAATGCTTTCAGCGAGTTCCACCGTGGCACCCCAATCAAGCGTGTCTGCTTGGAAGGACAGCACCGTTTGTTCTCCGTCCCGGGCGAGTAAACCCTTGGTGGCTTCAATGCCGGTTTCGTTCTCCAAGGACCACGTCAGAAGNGCATCATAACCGGCTTTTTCCCCGGCATCTGCTGCTGCCATGAAACCGTCGAGAACAGCATCTTGGAGGCGNGCTTGCTCGTAAACATCCCAGATGCCGTTGGGCACGCCGCTCACATCGTCTCGTGCACTCATCGTGGTGGACGCAGCCGTCCATGCAGCTCTGCCCGCCTCGCTGATGACGTCGCCGTCAATGACCACGTAGAGGGGTGAACGGCTGGTGCCAAATTCGTCGCTGATCAGCAAGAAATCCTGGACCACAGGCACGGAATCGTCCAGCTGGTCGCGTTGTTCAAAGGCAACTTCCAGTTGTTGGAAACCGGCCACCATCGGTGCAAGCAGAATCAAAGCGATGACAGCGACCATCTTGGGTCGTTGAGACAATCGAGCGATGTTTTGAGCCATCGGTCCCACCTTCACCTTGCTCGCTTTCTCGAGGGGGAGTTTCTTGGTGGGCAGAATGAGCATCAAGGCAGGAAGCGCCGAGATGCTGAGCAGATAGATGAGGAAGAGCCCGATGGCAATGACGGTACCAAACACTTGCAAGAAGGCAAGAGAGGAGAGCCTGAACGAAAGGAAACCAACGATGTCTGTGGTGATGGCGATCATCAAAGCGATGGACGTGAGCACCGTTCCTTGCCGAATGGCGCGCTGGCGAGATTGTTTGTCGAAATCCCTGAGCGTCAAGCGGCCTTGAGGGTCTCGTGTTTCTTCGTCTTTGAGCTCTTCGCGAATGCGGAGGACCACGTGCAAACCGTAGTCTACGCCAATGGCCAATAACAGCACAGGGATGGAATTCATCGCAGCGTTGAACGTCATGTCAACGCCCGCAAATTGCAACCAACCGGACAATCCGTAGGTGCCCGCGATGGCGATGACGGTGAGCACCAAGACGTAAGCGGTTTCCCGAACGCTTCGGAAATTGAACCAAAGGATGATGCCCAACAAAAGCATGGCTGCACTGGTTAGCATGCCGATTTCTTTGCCGATGGTGGCGGTGGAATTTTCAGAAAATTGTGCAAAGGAGAAGGTCCTCACATCGCTGTCGTTGGTAGCAGCGACGACCTCCGCCTCCATGTCTTCTGCCCAAGCCGTGAGGTCGGCCTGGACGTCTCCCAGCACGTCGTACCCGTAGTCAAGGGGTTCGCTCGAAACCACCAGCGTGACCATCACCGGGCCGTCGGAGGTCCAAGGGTCAGCGGCGTCCTCGCTTGGGAGACAAGAGAGAATGGCGGCTCTGAAATCCACATTCTGCAGGCCGACAAGGGGGCCAAGTTGACCTTGGAGCGGTCCGGTAACGGCAAGGATCTCTCCGATTTGTGCAGGCGTTCGGTTGACCGTCATGCTTGAGAGGTGGCCCAGCAACTGTCCGAGGTCTCCACTGAGGTTGGCTCCCTCATCCATGCGGGCCAACCACACTGCTGGTTCACTGGGGTCCCAGTTGAGAAGACGCTCAGATGTGACCGTTTCTGCCGCAGGCACCTGTGTTGCCGCTTGGGAGAGGTTGGCCAGGGCGCTGCTCAAATTGGCGTCATCGGCGGTGAGAACCTCAACGGCGGCGACCTGAACATCGGTAAGCCACAAGGATGCAGTGGCTTGGTCCTGCAGGGCCATCCACTGCATGGCCTGACCTGCAGGGCCGTTGTTGGCCTGGGTTCCGAACAGAGGGTAGTGGTAGGGTTCGAGATTGCTGTCGTTGAGCATCGTGGCTTCGATGACGGCGAGTTGGCGCCAGGTGTCGGCAAGCAACAAATCGTCGGCTTCAATTTCATCCAAAACACGGATGAAGTCGATGTTTGCACGGTATTCACTTTCAACTTCATTGAGCAGGTCAACGCTTGGGTCGTCTGGGAAGAAACCGTCTTCACTGTTGTCGAACTGAAGATGCATTCCACCTGATGCGAGGAACATCATCGCCAGAAAGATGACGCCAAAGGCTTTCTTCGGACTGTCAACGCTCCAGTCGGTGAGCATCATGAAAGGATTTCGCATGATTTTTGCACATTCTCTTCCCTTATAACCGTCCGTTTTTGATAGCATGATTCGCATCGTTTTTCGGATGACATCGGCTTGATATACCCTCAACAGCATCAGCATTCATGGACTCAAAAACCCTGTATTTTGGCTACGGTTCAAACCTCAACCGTTCTGACTGGGAACGATGGTGTGCTGAGAAAGGATACGACGCCTCCTTGCTCACGCCCGTCGAAGCGGCATGGTTGCCCGACTTCTCGTTACGATTTCACTATCGGTCAAGCGGAAGAAAGGGGGGCGCAGCAGACGTCGTTCCAGACTGTAGGGGTACAGCCGTGCCGGGAATGTTGTTCTCTCTGAGCGAAGAGGCGTGGGATCAATTGGACAAGAAAGAAGGCCATCCTCGGTATTACACGCGGTGCCCTGTTCGCGTCATCACCACGAGCGGCGACCTTGTTGACGCGACCACGTACGTCGTGGTATCTGAGAAGAGGGAGCCTCAACTTGTTCCGCCAGCAGACGAGTACCATGCCGTAGTTCTCGATGGCCTTCTCAATCATAAATTACCAATTGAACATTTGAAAAAAGCAATTGAAAGTTTTGAGGCGAATTCAACCCTCGAACATGTCTTTGTTTACGGGACGCTTATGCAGGGAGAACAGCGGTGGCCCCAGTTGAGCTCATGGTCATCACACGTGCAGCAAGGTTCCATTTCAGGGGGCCTCTACCACCTTGGCGCCTACCCTGGATTGCGCTTGGACGAGCAAGGAACGGTCCACGGCGAACTCCATCGGTGTGAAGACATCACCAACGCCTTGGCGGTGTTTGACCAAATTGAAGGCTGCGATGAAGCGAACCCCCTCAGCGGCCTCTACCTTCGCGCACCGGTTCAGGTCAACGTGGAGGGCGTACCGGTTTGGGCGTGGACGTACGTGATCAATCGGCTTCCGGCGGATGCACAACGGTTGGAGCGCGGCCGTTGGGTCCGATGACGCTCAGACAAGTTCGAGAAGAACAGCGCCTTGGACGACCTGCTCACCAGCTGCGAAGTGGATAGAGGACACCGTGCCATCGGTTGAAGCGATGATTCTATGTTCCATTTTCATCGCCTCAAGCACCATCAACGGTGTACCGGCCTCAACTTCATCGCCCTCGCTGACGAGAACTTCAAGCACTTTCCCAGGCATGGGTGCCACCAGACCACCTTCGTCCTCGGCGTTCGATGACCCCGGTTCAATACGTTCCCATCGGTAGGTTCGCCCAGCAAGGTGAATCCACCAAACATCGCCAACTTTTGCAACATGGGCCAAGTGCTGGCGTCCATCACGCAATCGAACGTGCAATCGCCCTCTGCTGTGGGACGTGAGCTCGTGACCTTCCAGCACGAAGGCCTCACCTTGTCGGGCCAGGGTCACTTCCAGAGGCCCCTCTTTGGACGCAAAGGTATGCTGCATCAAGGAAACCTCCTCTGAATCGTGGTGAATGGACTGGGCGGACCACTTGCATCGTCCGACGAGGCGGTGCTGGTTCGGCGATGGAGCCCAAGTGTTTCCGCACTGGCGGCGGCCAAAAGCGATGCCTCTTCCAGCATCGGTGCCGCTGGAGGGCTCCATCCGTTGGGCCACAGGTCATCGATGGTGGTCGTGGTGGTGGAGCCGTCAATGACAGGGGTTGCATCGCAAAGGTTTCGGAGGAATTCGATGTTGGTCGTCGTGCCCAACACCACAAATTCATCCAGCGCACGGCGCATCTTTTGGAGCGCTTCTGGCCGCGACGGGGCCCAAACGATGAGTTTGGCCAGCATGGGGTCGTAATTTGGCGTGACCTCATCACCCTCTCGAACGCCCGTATCCAAGCGGATGCCGGGTCCTTCGGGCGGTCTGAACATGGAAAGAGGGCCGATGGAGGGAAGGAAACCGTTGGCTGCATCTTCTGCATAAAGCCGGACTTCAATGGCGTGTCCACGGATCATCAGCGGCCCGCACGACATGGGTTCGCCCCCCGCAATACGGAGTTGTTCTCGCACGATGTCAACCCCGGTGACCAGTTCGGTCACGGGGTGTTCAACCTGTATTCGGGTGTTCATCTCAAGGAAGAAAAATTCACCGGAGGGGGCCAGCAGAAATTCAACGGTGCCTGCGCCGACGTAGTCCACCGCCTCAGCCGCAGCGACGGCGGCTTGCCCCATCGCTTCACGGATTTCGGGGCTCATGGTGGGGCCTGGGGCTTCTTCGAACACTTTCTGATGCCGTCGCTGAACGCTGCATTCACGTTCGCCGAGGTGAATCGTGCGGCCGTGGGCGTCAGCCAACACTTGGATTTCGATGTGTTTCGAGCCCGACAGAAGACGCTCAATGTAGACTCGGCCGTCTCCAAAAGCCGCAACGGCTTCTCGACGTGCACCGGTGGCGGCTTGGTCAAAATCTGCAGGGTCGTGAACGGCCCGCATGCCTTTGCCGCCGCCTCCACTGGACGCCTTGAGTAACAGCGGGTAGCCGACCCGAGTGGACGCTTGTCGCAGGGCTTCCAGCGCAGCCACTTCATCTTCCTCTTCGACCTCCTCACCAGGAATCACGGGAACGCCGGCAGCGCGCATGGTTTGTCGAGCGGTCATTTTGTCGCCCATCTTTTCGATGGCTTCGGCGGAAGGGCCAATCCAAGTCAACCCTGCTTCCTTCACCGCTCGAGCAAAATC
>NZEQ01000060.1 GCA_002689105.1 Verrucomicrobiales bacterium
CGAAGCCGTCGTGTTTGAGATGCACTCTCAGCCATCCGACGATTCCAACCCCAACTACATCGGTGTTCAGCACTCCTTCTGGCTCCCTGAATGGGGCGTTAAGGAAGACTTGGTCCCCGGTATCGAGGGTGGCACCTACATGACCATCACCGCCGATGACCCCGGCACCTTCCCCATTCGCTGCGCAGAATATTGTGGAAACCAGCACTCCATGATGATCGGTCAAGTCAAGATCGTCGCTGCTGAAGGCACGGATTGCTCGGTTGACACCGGTGTCAAGAAGAGCGGTGAATCCCCGCCTGCTGGAGGTGCGTACTGATGCGAGGCCGTGTCACGCTTCTTCTCGGCGTCCTGTTGGTCGCTTTGATGGCCGCCCCTCAATTCACGGCCGCCCCTGGCGGTATTGGCTCGGCGGGCGACCAAGGTTGTACCTGTCACGGTGGAGCCTCTCCCGACACCACGGTGTTGGTTGATGGCCTTCCTGAAACCTACAACGCCAGCGAGACCTACACGTTCACNGTGACCGTTGAAAACGACGTCATGGAAATCAACGACGTCGACTGGAACGGTCGAGCTGGTGGCTTCCGTATTCTTGCCTCTCACGGCGACATTACGGCGGTTCCAGAATCCTACAGTCAAATGATGGACGGGGGCCTTACCCACACCGACGAAGCCAACACTGTTCGTTCGTGGACCTTTGAATGGACGGCCCCCGCAGCCGACGACCTCAATGTCGAGATGACCATTTATGGCAACGCTGTCAACGGCGGAAACGGTGCTGGAGGCGACCACTGGAACGTCGCCACCGCCTCCATCGCTGGCATCAACGCCGGAGCGGTCGCTCCAAGCGCTAGCGCCTTGGTCATCTTCCTCACATCGATTGGACTCGCCGCGGGACTCATCTTCATGGGCATCCTATGGGTGTTCTACCGACGNTCGCCAGAGACCTTCACCATGGAGCGCTTCTGGGGCTTCCTCAAGCCTTGGTTGACCACCACCGACCACAAAGAAGTCGGCATCATGTACTTCCTGTTCGGATTCTTCTTCTTCCTCGTTGGTGGATTGTTGGCCTTGCTGTTCCGTATTCAGTTNGCCCTGCCTGAGAACGATTTCCTGACCTATGACGAATACAACTCCTTCTTCACCTTGCACGGAACGACCATGATTTTCTTGGCCGCCATGCCGATGATCGCCGGTTTCATGAACTACGTCTTGCNGCTTCAAATCGGNGCCAANGACTTGGCTTTCCCCCGCATCAACGCGATGGGGTTGTGGTTGCTCGTGTTCTCCGCACCGCTCATCTTTACCNGTATTTGGTCCGGCGAAGGTGCTGACATCACCTGGGTCATGTACCCGCCTTACTCTTCGCTGAACGAAGCCAACCTTGGCTCAACCTTGGCGGACTACGGGTCAAACCCAGGAACAACGGCGTTCATCTCCGGTATGCTCATGCTCGGTGCATCCTCGACGCTCGGTGGTGTNAACTTCATCACGACCGTCTTTACCATGCGCGCACCCGGTGTCACATGGATGAAGATGCCGCTGTTCACCTGGTCGGTCTTCATCAGCGTGTTCATGCTCTTCATGTCCCTACCAGCCCTCATCATCGGNGTGGCCTTCTTGTTGTTCGACCANACCATTGGAACGCAATTCTTNGTGGCCGGTGGAGACCCGCTGCTCTTCCAGCACCTGTTCTGGTTCTTTGGGCATCCTGAAGTGTACGTCGTCATCGTGCCCGCCTTCGGTATNGTCTCCGAAGTTTTGGCCACCTCGGCCCGCCGTTCCATCTTCGGCTACAAGTCGATGGTGTTCGCCATGGCCGGCATCGGTATCGTCGGTTTCATCGTTTGGGGCCACCACATGCTCACCTCGGGTATGGACCCGTTCTGGCGCGCCCTGTTCATGATCACCACNATGCTTGTTGCCATTCCGACAGGTGCGAAAATCTTCAACTGGCTNGCCACCCTTTGGGGCGGCTCTTTGGTCATGAAGACCCACACCCTGTGGTCGCTTGGGTTCCTCGTGACCTTCACGCTCGGTGGCATCTCTGGAATGTTCTTCCCAGTTGCCGGACTTGACATCCACTTCCACGATTCCTACTTTGTCGTTGCCCACTTCCATTACGTGTTCATCGGCGGTACGGTCTTCGCACTCTTCTCTGCCGTGTATTATTGGTACCCCAAAGCCACCGGACGCAAGCTCAACGAGACCCTAGGTCTGTGGCACTTCCTCATCGGCTTNGCCTCCTACAACGCTGCCTTCTGGCCCATGCACGCCCTGGGTATCATGGGAATGCCTCGACGCACCCACACCTACACCATCGAGTCTGGCTTTGCAGAATACAACATGGCGGTCTCCACCTTTGCGTTCATCTTCGGCATCAGCCAGCTCCTACTGGTTTGGAACATCATCTACTCCGCACGACGNGGNGAACCCGTGGGCAAGGACCCGTGGGGNGGTTGGTCCCTCGAGTGGTCCACCACNTCNCCCCCTCCAACGCCTTCGTTCCACGACATCCCTACTCAAGGCGACATGAACATCGAGCACGGCCATCACAAGGATGAGCCTTCGTTGATGGACAGGTTGGTGAAAGCCGAACCGAAAGGGATCGTTGTCGGTCATGTGGAGGGAGAAGAATGAGCGGTGGAGAAGCCCACGTTGAAAACAGCATTTGGATGCGAGCTGTCCTNCTCGGTGGCGTGTTCCTTGCCATCGGTGTCCTCGCCTTCGCCACGATGGGCGTTGGTGTTGCCAACGTCAAGCATCACGCTTACGAAGACGCTATCCATCACTACGAGGACGCCAAGTACGAGTACGAAGAGGCCAAGGCAAACGGTGCCAGCGAATCTGAAATCAAGGCCCTCAAAGAAACCAAGGAAGAGGCGCACCATCACGAAATTGAGGCCCATCTCTCCTATCTCACTTGGAGAACAGCGGGCATTACCATTCTGTTGATGTGCATCACGTATGCTTCCTTTATTGGCCTTGGTGGCTTCCTGAATTCCATCTACCCAGACGATGCGGGTCATGATGACCACGGCTATGGCGGCGATGACCACGAACACCATGGCTCCGGTTCACCCATTGTGTTCTCCTTGGGTATCATGCTCTTCCTGATGGGCTTCCCCTCCTTCCAAGGCGCCCTTGGCAACATGCTGTCGGGCGTGGACGCCAACCTGGGCGACCTCGGACTCAGCATGCTCGGATTGACCATCGTGACCGCTGGTGTTGCCAACTGGTGGCGTGAAGACCTGCCGTTCATTGGCAATCACGAACAAATTGCAACCTCAGCACCGTTTGAAGGACAACACATCCGCAAGGCCGGACTTTGGGTCTTCATCATGTCCGAAGTGATGGTCTTCGCCACCTTCTTCTCGTCCTACCTTCGTATGCGTACGGAGTGGTGTACAGGTTGGCAAGTCAATGCAGGCAACTGTGAGGAAGTGAACATGCTCACGGCCTCCGATTTCCTTCGACCCAACGGCGCCATGCTCGATGGTTTGGGCGGCCAAGGCGACTTCATGACGCTCCTGCCCGGTGCGATCAACACGTTTGCACTCATCATCTCATCCTACACCATCGTGTTGGCCCTCAAGACGGCCAAGGCNAAGGATTGGGAAGCCCCATCCGGCTTCATGGGCAAACTCATGCCCAACCAGAAGACCGCTGTTCGCAACTATCTCATCGCCACGTTCCTACTGGGTTCGATGTTTATTGTGCTCAAACTCATCGAGTGGAGCCACCTCGTTGCAGAAGGCTTCACCATCGGCACTCAAGCCGGTTCCATCTTCTACATCTCGACGGGNGCTCACGGCCTTCACGTCTTCATTGGCTTGCTCGTGATGTTGTACCTGATTTTCAAGGCCGATACCGTCGGCTACGACGAAAAGAACGGCCAGGGCATTGAGTACTTTGGTCTGTACTGGCACTTTGTTGACTTGGCTTGGGTGGTCATCTTCCCAGCCTTCTATCTGTATTGAGGCGATATTATGGGAGAACACGAAACCACTGGAATCTTGGAATCAATTGTTGAAAAACTGCCTGGAGGCTACGACATTTACTTTTGGAACTTCGTCATCTTGATGTTCTTTACGCTGTTCGAAGTCGCTGCGGTTTTCTTTGAGACGNTACCGGGTACGGACATTGAAATCACGCTCTACGCTGTGTGGGCTATCCTGATCGGCGTTGGTGTCATCAAAGGCTACGGCATNGCAGCCTACTTCATGCACTTGAAGGGCGACCCGCGCATTTACACCCGTACAGCGCTCTTCCCCGTGCTGTTTGTGTTGCTGATGCTCTGGGGGATTGGGCTTTCCAACCCCGGGTCGGTTCAGGCACTGCCAGACTGGTGCACACCCAACTGGGAATTCGCCAGCCAGCGGTGAGGAATCATCATGAGACCCGCTCAAAAAGCCTGGCTTGCCCTGTTACTCGTATCGCTCTTGCTTGCTCCGGCCTCGGCCTACATGGGCAAACAACTGGCGCGTGGTCCCGTTGATTCGTTCACGCTCACCGATCAAAACGGTGAGAACTACACCTTTGGTATCGATACAGATGGCGTGGTCGTCGTCTCCTTCATCTTCACCCGATGCCCCGATGTNTGCCCGGTGCTAACGCAAAGTTTGACCGCTGTTGAGGCGGAATTGACCGACGCAGAGCGGGAAGATGTGACCTTTGTCTCCATCAGCGTCGACCCGGAATACGATACACCGGAAGCACTCACAGAGTACAGCGAACGCATGGGAGCTTCATGGCCTCACTTAACGGGGACGGCCGAAGAATTGCAACCGGTTTGGGACATGTTTGCCGTGGTGGTTCAACAGAACGTGATCGACATGCACGTCATGGACTACGAGCCCGGTGAAGCCTCCGTGACCGTGGTTAACGCCTCGAACCAAAGTTCGCATCACATGTTTGCATGGTCGGGATGGACGCTCACCCAGACCATGGCCTCGACAGCCGGATGGACAGTGAACAGTTCGGTGAGTGAATATGGACGAATGCTCCACGGCATCAACGGTGTTGATTCACCTTCCGATTGGTCGTGGTGGTGGGAACTCAACCTGTGGAACGCCACGAACGAAACATGGGAATCTTCTGATGTTGGCATGGACGGCCTTGATGGAATGGAACACCCGCATGTGGCGTGGATGCCATCCAACGGCAATCGCAGCCTGCTCCCTTCGCCAAACGAAACACAAGCCACCAGCATCAGCGTCCAGTGGCCCAACGGCACGCACGACCAAATCGGTCAGGAAACCTTCACCGCCTACCACATTACGCAAGGCGCCCTCAACGGCGCTGGAGTGAACTCCACGATAGAAGCCACATCCTACGGCCATTACCTCTCCAGCCTTGGTGACGAAGACGCTCCCGACGACTATGCTTGGTGGTGGAACCTCTACGGTTGGAACGAAACCAGTGAACTGTGGGAATCGTCTAACGTTGGCATGGACGACTACCTCGAACCGCTTCATCTTGCTTGGGCACCGTCGTACACCAACGTCTCGACCATCCCCGCTCCCGTCAGCGACGATGTGGACGAAACCGTCTGCAACGGGCACGGTTGGGAGATGGGGAGTGGTTCATCCAAGCACTGCATGTGCGACAGCGGCTATACNTGGGCNGAAGGCGACCAGTTGAGTTGCGTTCCAGAGACCACCGAAGAATACAACGTGGGTCATTCAACCATCACCTACATCCTCAACGCTGACCTTGAACCAACCATTGCATGGACCGGCGATTCTTGGCTTGTTGAAGATTTCACGGCCGATGTGCGTGAACTCCTCGAAAAAGAGCAATTGGGTGGATACGAAGCAGACGTGACCCCTTCGCCCTCCCTCCTCATGACCACCACCGCCTTGCTTGCAGCCTTCGCTTTCGTGGGTGTTCGTCGAACCAAGCAGGACAACGAGTAGGGGCGAAAGAAGAAAAAGCGGCGCCGCTCCCGGTGAAGCAAAGCAGTCGTCGCATAGCCTGGTATTGCGCCGGATTTGAAATCCGGTGTCCCCGTGACTCGGGAGTTCAAATCTCTCCGACTGCGCCAACACGCTTCCGATGATAATCAGGGAAGACTTCTCAAACTCCACCCTCCCTCAATGGAGCATGCGCAGGGGTACGCTCGCCATCTGTCTCATCGCCAGCATGCTTCTGGCAGGTTGCCTTGGACCCTCAACAGCCGACTGGGGCACCGGGTCTGGAGCGGTCCAAGTGAACTTCTCCATGGAGGAAACCACCGTGAAGAGCACCTTGTCCGGTGGCTCGACCAGCAACACCATCGTTCCTGTTGGATGCATTCCTGGAACAGCAGGTGGAGATTTGCAGGATGGAAACGGCTCGGCTATTTCGTTCACGGGCTACCTCGCAGCCAGTGCATTTTACGACAGCCATAACCAACAGAGCACGCGAGGTCTCGGCTTTGGCGTGACCACATCGGTCGCCATCCAGTCCATGAGTTTCAGTGATGCCGCCGCAGTTGTTGACGGCGATGGTGCACGAATTGACCTCAAGGANTGGTCGGACCCGCTTTATCCAAAAACAGGGGCTGGATCGGTTAACCTCGAAAAATTGGATTCAGAAGCTGACACGAAATGGTTTGTTCTTGGCCTCATTCCAACCTCCGAAGAGGTGCTCAAAGGGATGACTTCCTTGAACGAATGGCACCAGCCCGTTTCCATCCATGGATACATGGTGTACACTGAAGAAGGCGGTTCAAACGCTGTCGGTGAATTGAAATCATGGCATACCGCGACCAATGAGTGTTCACTCAAAGTCGAATCCAACACCAACAGAGAGGATCTCTATGTCCTTGTGACTGGCATTACCCTTGACGGTGCGACGGTCTCTGCGAACGGAGAAGCCGACGATGAGTGGGTTCAGGGCGACGTCCCCTTCCTCGGACGAGGTGGATTCATCATGTTCTTCCTCGTTGGTGGACTGGGTGGCTCTGTTGGTTTGTTCATTGTCTCGAAGGGCATGCTCATGAAGTCCGCTGGACGGTCCATGCGAGTTCTCATCGGTGAAGAGGGGATGAAGAAGGCAGCCAGTGTCAAGAAGGACGCAAAGGCAGCAAAGGCCGCAGGCATGGAATCCCCTGAGGAACGACAACGCCGTAAAAACCGAGAACGTCAACAAGCCGAAAAGGAACAGAAGAAGCAACAACCGCCCACGGAAAAATCGTCGACGAAGGAAGACGGGGATTCGCTGGGAGGATTCGACCTTGACAGTGTTCTCGCCTCCACTTCCACCTCCAGAGGACCTGGTGGGTCTGCTCCAACCGGAAGAAAGAGTTCAGTGATCGTCACCGATGCCGCTGAAGAGATGGATCGGATGAACGCGCAACAAGAAACGCCTGCGCCCACCTCGTTCCCCTCCTCGGTTTCGCAACAACGCCGAAGTGCACCGCCCACCAAACCACGCAGTCAAGCGCCTGAGGAAGAACCGAGCAAGCCCAAGGTTCGCCGCAGAAAGGCTGTGAAGAAGGCACCCCCTCAACCCGTTGAAGAAAAGACTGCACCTGCGCCCCAATACGATGAGGACGAGGATTTCTCTGACTTCTCATTCTAATTTGGCCGCATNATGTGGGTCGCGTGCTTGAGCACGGTCATGTTCAGCGGGGTGGAACCGATGTTTTCACCGTCAATGTTGATGGCGGTTGGCTCCTCGGTTTCAATGCTCAACGACGTGAATCGATGATAGTCAACTTGGGGGTGGAACACATGACGTCCCTCTTTTTTGAGCATACCAAAGGCCTTGAGCACGTCTCTGCGAGTCATTTTCTTCAAAATGCCGATGTCCATCAATCCATCATCGGTGCTCGCCCCTGGAGCCAGAGGAAGCAAGGAGCCCCCAGTCTGCGTGTTTTGAACGAGGAAGAGGGTGAAATCGTCGGTAATGAAGCGATCATCCAAGGTTAGTTTTGCCGTGCGGCGGCGATTGGCCATGATCGCCATCAGTATACCAACGTCATAACGAATCGGTCCCATCCAACGCATTTTTTCNGCTTGGATGGTTGAGTCAACGCCCAACCCCCATGTCACGAGGTTGTGGCTGTAACGAACCATCGTCTCGCCTGTTGCACCCGGTAGGCCCTCGGTTAGCTCAACCTTAGCGAGGTCAAGCGCTTGACGTCGTCCACGAAGCATGGCTTCGACGGCTTGTTCGACCGATGACAGGTTGAGGTCATGGGCATGGGAATTGCCGGTGCCTGCAGGAATAATGGCGAACGTGTCCTTGGCCTTCTTTCCAAGCAACATTCGGCCGGTGATGGCTTCAGAGAGCGAACCATCACCTCCCACAACGGCAATAANATCGNTTTTTCCAACCACCAGTGCAGAAGCCATGGTCACCAAATGGCCGCTGTAAGCCGAATAGGAGCTGGCGATGTCAACACCGGCCTCCTTCACGAGTTCTATCACGCGCTGAGCAACGGCTCGGCCTTTCTTTTTCCCAGAGAAAGGGTTGACCAGAAGGTGGACTTTCTTTGGAANGTCTCGAATCTCTCCCTCTTCATGGAACACGTCAGCGAACACCGGGCGATGAGCCCCCTTCTTTTGCCGGGATGATGTGTCTTTCTCAAAGGCCATCGGTTCCAAAAGCCCCTGCTGAGATGTGTTGCCCATGCCACACTCAGGGCAAGAAGACCCTTGAATGCTTCTCAATCCTGCGGTTTGTGCAATTATTCATACTGAATATAAACAGCCCCATGTTGAATAAATTGTATTATTTTGAGGTTTTTTGNACCTTGGGGCGATGCAAGCAGTCATCAACGAGGTGCTCCTCGGCGGGGTGTGGCAGAAGACTGGAGCGATGCNGATCGCATGTTCATGGAGCATGCACTCCTCATNGCTGAACGNGGTCGAGGGAAGGTCAGCCCCAACCCTCTGGTNGGCTGCGTTTTGGTCAAAGACGGCGTTGTTATCGCTGAAGGTTGGCACGACCATCTCGGCGGCCTGCACGCAGAGCAGATGGCCATCCACGACGCTGAAGAAAAGGGGCATTCTCCCAACGGCTCAACCGCCTATGTAACGCTTGAGCCTTGCAATCACTTTGGCCGAACACCCCCGTGCACGGAAGCCCTGATGTGGGCTGGAGTGAGCGAAGTGATCATCGCCCATCACGACCCAAACCCCACGGTAAGAGGCGACGGATGTCGCGCACTGGAGGATGGAGGCATCCCCACCCGTACAGGACTGATGGAGGCTGAAGCCCACGAACAAATGAGGGCCTTCATGCATTGGTGCACCTATCGCCGCCCGTTGGTGACGGTGAAAATGGCCCTCGACGCCAACGGCTCTGTGGACGACCGTGCGGTAGAAGCGCAGCGATTTACCTCGCGGGGATGCTTGGAGAAAGTTCACGAATTGCGCAGAGATTGCGACGCTGTTTTGGTGGGTGTGGAGACCGTCAATCGAGATGACCCCCAACTCAATGTCCGCTTGGTCCCTGCAGACCGACAGCCCCTACGAGTGGTTATTGACCCCAATCAGCGCATCAATTCATCCGCCCAACTGGTTGTGGACGAAGGCGAAACATTGCTGATGCAAGGCGAATTTACCGGCCTGAGTTCACTCCTTCATCAACTGGCTGACCGAGAGATTCAACGCGTCTTGGTCGAGGGAGGCCCGACCACCGTCCACCGCTTTTTGGAAGCCGGCCTTGTCGACGAGGTTTTTTTGGTGCACAGCGAAGTCATTCATCAGGAGCCAATCGATGCTGGACTCTCTGACAAAACACTGACAGACGCCGGATTGACATTGTCACAAGAGTATGTTTGGGGCGAGGAACGGGTGGAGCATTATCTCCGCACACCTACTTCAGCGTGATGATCTCGTCCCAGCGATGCGAGGAGCCTTTGCGAAACAATCCCTCGTGGAACTGCCTCTGGTGCATGTGAACGCATCGAGCAATGCGACCTCGGTGATTGTAGCAACCTTGCCGAGTGTGAACCACCACCAGCACGTCGTCAAGCGCAATGGATGGCCCGGTGGGCACCGGGGGGGTCGATGAAACACGTTCGGTTGCACCGTCCCATTCAACCTCATCAACCGTGGGGGCGTCAATAGCAGCATGCTCGAAACGAAGGCTCCCCTCACCGAGTTTGACGGGACGCCATGTTGAGCGCACGCCATTATCGAGCCAATCTCGGATGCGCTTCAATTGCTCCTTTGTCGCCAGCCCAATGTGGGAGCGCTCCCACCATCCGGGCGTCCGAGCAAGGGTCACATGGTGAACGCCCGGGTAAGCGTCCCGAGGGTCCAGGCCGTCGGCCCATGTCCTGCAAATGCCTTCCAATCGAACCGTCAACAAGGGAAGGGGGCCCATATTGATGTCTTGGAGACGATACGGATTGGCCAATTCGCCCTGCAACAAAATAGGGCGCCGTTCGTCGATTAGAGGGGCATTTTCTTTCGCTAAAAGCTCATCCAGCGAGGACGTTTTGTTTCCGAAGCGTTTGAAGTAAGCATTGAGTGAAGGCCCTTGGAGAACTTCATCGCTCAACTCGCCCTCAAAACCGTCAAGCAGCATAACTTCCTTTGAGGTAAAGAGAATCGGATGTTCGGGTAACGCCAACGGTGAATTGTTGGCAGAATAAGGCCAACGTCGAGGTGAACCTTCGTGCATGAAATGGCCTCCTCAAGCCTCGTACATGAACCCGCCTTTCAATCGGTGTAGGTTGTCTCGAAAAGACAGGCGGGGCAGGTCACTTTAATTGGACGTATATCGGGAATACCAAGAGCGACGCCGCAGGCTGCGCAAAGAATGGCTTGACTGACCTGTTCTCTCCGTTGTTCCGCCTCTCGTGTTGGGTCGTATTCAAATTGGAATTGTTTTTTGTCGACCATGGTGGGTGCTGAAGGTGGGGGAGCTTGGGTCAATCCAGGCACGTCTTTGTGAGAGGTGTCCCATGATGTTGACGGCGTGTTAGCCGGGGGAGCAGGAGCGGTCGATGGCGCTTGAAGCGAAGCGCGTAGGGTTGCTTCATCCACCCCGTAGGTTTTGCACAAACGGTCAATTTCCAACATTTGGTCGTAGCCCGTCAGGGTTCGAAGAGCCGCCAACTCGTGTTCAGGGACCGTGGCCATGGCGTTGGCTGTGGTTTTCTCGCTTTATCTGTTGAGGGTTTTCGTTCGATGGCGTCGCTTGTTTTTTCCGGTATCCGGAAATGAAAGGGGGAATTACGGAAGGGTTCAAAAGAGGTCGGCTGAGCGAGCCCGTTGAGCAGCATGGCGTCGAGACCGTTTTCCCGCAAGTCCAAAACCTCCCGAAAGAGCAAGGGAGTAAGAGACGTAACCTGCGGAGGCGTGATGCAGCACGCTCATGCCTTGTTGGCGAGCGATTCCATGGCCACCGTCCTTGACGTGTTGACGAAACACAATTGGGACCATTTGTTCATCGTTGACGATGAAGGCGTCCCAATGGGTCGGATTCACGCCGTGGATTTGTTGAAGATGGTCGCCAAAAAAACGGTGAACAGAGACGTGGCATGGATGCATTCCATTCCCGCCCAGCAAGTCCTCACCCATCCACCGTTGACCGTGCGAGCCTCGACACCGTTGCTCAAGGCAGGGGCGTTGATGTTGACGCACGACCTGAATCAATTGGGAGTCGTTGACGACGACGGTGTCCTGATTGGCGTGGTAGGGCACAACACGGTGGCGAAGGTGTTGCCACGGTTCTTGTTGTGATCAAATGCCCCAGTACCGTTCAGCTTGTGCTTGTCGGGTTTGCAAGGTTCGTACGACAGTGGTAACCATCCACAACACAACCACCCAGATGAGGGGTGTGGTCAAGTCATCCAGAATCATCTGAACGCTAAATTCGTAGGACGTGCCGCTGAGAACACGAATAGCGATGTCCAAGGCAGCGTTGAGGAAGGAGTAAACCACCATGCCGAAGACACTCAAAACGATCAAACTGCCTGAAAAAGAGCCGCGTTTCAATCGCAGGAGCATGAACCCGGCGGTTGAGGTCAAGAACGCGATAACGGTCCATGCAAGCGAGGAGTGAATCACGCTCAGCCACAACACCGATTGTGAATTGGCCGTGGCTTCAGAGAGCCCAAAGGCTCGCCAACCTTCTGCTACAGCAAAGATGGCGCTGAACAGGGTTGCTGTCCACAAAAGGGACGAGAACATGGCGGCGTCTGCGTTTTCACGCATTTCTTGGATAACACGGTTCACGGTCGATTCAATACCGGCTCCCTTACTGAAAATGTAGAGGCCGAGAACGAGCGGCAAGGCCCCAATGACCACATCGCCGATTTCGTTTGGAAGCATGATGCCCAGTCCAAAGATGGCCAGCACGGCGCCGAATGGAATCATGATTCGAGAGCGCCATTTTGGGTCTTCAAGGGCCTTGACGATGTAGTAGTACGTCCCTTCAATCCCTTGGGATTGTCGAACGATAACCTTCTCGACATGGTCAATCCGAACCTGAGAAGTGATGATGGGGAGGACGCTTTCGTCTTCGGCGCCGTCGGTCACGAGGATGGCTTGGTCGGGTTGGAACGCCGAGACGACCTCATCAAGCTGAGCAGCGATGGCGCGATCCGAACGCACGCCGACCTTCTCGTCGCCGGTGAGGATGGCGATTTCAATCTCGTCTTCCTCAGACTTGCCTTCCATGAGTTTGTCATTCACCGAAAGGGCCCCGAGGATAGCGTTGGTGTCGCTTTCCTCCGGGTCGGCAATACCGAGCTTGAGTGCGGCCGTGAGGACTTGCCGTCGTCCGACAACGGGTCCGCGGATGGAGGTTTTGAGCCCGAGGTCATTGTCCCGGTCAACCGTAATCACCAGTGTCCGTGTCATCTGTGCATCCCCGTTTGGTGGTCCCACCACCGTTCTTTCATTCAAACCCTTGTGCGAAAAACCCGCCCCAAACCCGGTGTTTCGGGTCAAGCGGTTGATGTTCGGCGGCGGACGGCTGACACATCATCATGGCCTGAAGGAGGGTCTTGCCAATCCTCGTCTCCGGGTAAAACCAGTCCTGCTCCAAGGCTGACCAGTTCATTGGCCAGTCGACGTTGTTCATCGACGAGGAGATCCCAATCCTTTGTATCGTCTTTCCAAATCTCCCACCGCTGAAGGTTTCGCCAACCCCGAATGGCCCGAGCGTAGAGTTTGAGATGGAGTTTGGCAGAAGCAGGCCACCAAAACATGAACACCAAGAACACCGCAACAGCGGGCAATTTAGTGATTTCAAGGAGGAGCCAATGGCTCAGAAGCAATTCGTTGATTGGACTTGAGGCGCTCAAAAGAGACCAGGTGATCAGAACGGACGCCATGATCCACCAAATCGGAAAGAACACCATGGCCGACAGCAATTTGGCTGTGCCAACCACGGATGAATCGAGTGTACGACGTTTGAGGAACCAGCTCAGCAGCCCGTTGACCTTGTAGGGGAGGTAGTTTCCCGCAACGGCGCTCCAAGACACCAAACCAAACATCCAGACCACCGCCCATATCCATTGTACGAAATACTTGAGATAACCCATGAGGGAGAGTTGTTCCGGACGAGAATCGACGTCATAAGGCGTGATGCCTCGTTGTTCGAGGGTCGCAAAGTGCTGTTCACAAGCGTCAGCAAGTGTTTGTGTTTCTTCGGGCTCCTCTTGCCCCATGTATTCCCATCCTGCACGGAGTCGGCGAGCGGCAAGAACGGATTCGGCGTAAGTGGGTTTGACCAGGGCTTCGCCGGCTTGGCGTTGCTTTTCAGCATAAACCAAGCTCCGTCCCTTCCAAATCATCGTGCGTTCAGTCCATGACAACTTTGAGTGGTTGGCCCTGTCCAGTTCAACAGCAATTTGGTCGGTCACCCGTTTCACCCAAGCACGGTCGAGTCGGTCCTGCTCTTCTTCGTCTTCAATGGACTCGGGGACTTCTGGGAACGTCATGGTCCGTTCAATCACGACAGCGGCTCGTTCACGAAAGCGTTGGGATTCAGAATAATGAAGGCCGACCGGAACAAGATTCGGGAGCGGGCGACCTTCTTCCCTTGCTTCTCGTATCGCAGCCAAGAGAATACGCGCTGCACCGGAACGAACCGTTCGAACGCCCGAGTCAGCATGCGTCACGCCCTCGGGAAAAATCAACACGCTCCCACCCGCTGAAACAATGGAGGAAAGGGATTTCAGACGGTCAACGTTTCTTTGTCG
The DNA here is from genome assembly GCA_002689105.1 of Verrucomicrobiales bacterium. Classification (GTDB taxonomy): domain Archaea; phylum Thermoplasmatota; class Poseidoniia; order Poseidoniales; family Poseidoniaceae; genus Poseidonia. The sequence continues at coordinate 14,156 of NZEQ01000060.1, forward strand.
CGATGATGTGAGGTCCTTCGAATCAACCGGTCGCTCAATCGGCACCACGCTTGAAGCCTTGAGCAATCGTCCAAGAATCGGGATATGAAACAAGGTATGCTTGGCCACCGTGGTCAGTCGACCCGGTAGGGTTGACATCATGAGCATCGGGTCAATGAGGCCACTTGGATGCCAAGTGATGTAGAGGATTCCTCCCTCTTTGGGGAGGTTCTCGTCGTCAACAATGTTGATTTCTCGAAACCAAATATTCGTCAAAAAACGGAAAAACCGCCGACATATACGATAGGAGAGAGGAAGTTTCTGCAAAGATTCCGATGCTTTAACGGCGTTCCCCATGACAACACCTCAGCGGCCTCTCATTTAGAGAAAACGCCTGCAAACGTCTCTAATCAGTGGTTTGAGGATCTTCTGCCTCCTCTGTGGAGGTGGATGGAGATGATTGGGAGCGGTCGGTCAATCGTTTCCATCGTTGAGTGGCTCGAATGTACTTGAGTGGATGGTCCATCCAGGGTTGGTCGCACGTTCGGTTATCGCCCGGGAGCACGGGGCAATTGTGGTTCACCTTGAGTTTACCACAGCCAGCAGGTGTGTATTCATGTTGGTACACGTGTTGAACTTGGTAAGAGGTCGTCGCCTCACTGAAGTCAGGCGCACCGCGAAAGAAACCCACGCATGATTCCTCTGGGAGCGCCAACGTGGCTGACATTGAGGCCAAAAAGAGACGCCCGAAGTGATTCACGTTCACGCCTCCAGCCAAATCGGCGATAATCTTCTGCATGCAAGGGGGCCAATCACTTTCCTCTGCCCCAACCAAAGCAATGGCTTCACTGGCTTTGTTGGCCATCAAGTTGCGCACCATCCCCACCGGTTCAGCCAATCGAACGGCGAGATCGGTCGTCACCTCTCCCATCTTCTCGAGGGCTTCTGCTTCAATCCCGGCTTTGATTCGCTCACGAAGTAAACGTGCGAGTTTCGCAGAGGATGCGTATTGGCGCTCCCCGTGCAATTTGACCCAGCCCTTGTCCACGTCAACGTTGGGCAAACGCCAACGCGTACCTGTGATTTTAGGGCAGATTTCGATGAAATCCGACAAACCCACCCGCCATTCAGAGGAGGAAGTTTGCCGAAGTTGTCGCATCGTCATGCCTGAGGTTGCTGAAGGGGTGGCCGTGCTCCCCGTGGTCTCCTCAACCTGCGAAAGATAGGTTCTTGCAACGGCCGGGAGGTTGGAGGTGTCCTGAATCAGAAGTTGTTCTGCCCGTGCTGCTTCGGCCTGAGCCCATCGAGCGATGAGGCGTTCGTCTTCGCTGGCGCACATCACGAGCCTTGCGTAGTAGAACGAAAATGCCTCGATCAAGCGACCTTCTTCGGTGTGGATGTCGCCCCCGACCACCTGGACGCCTTCTTTGGATTGCACGGAATCAATCAAGCGAATCCGGGCACGTTGCCGAGCTTGTTCCATCCACGTGCCCTCTAACAATTCGTTCAAATCAATCCCGTGGCGGACCGCCATGTTTCGAATCCAATCCGACGCTTGGGGGAGGAAGGGATAGCGCGCCAGCGTGACTTCGTCCGCCAAGGGAGGCGGCGTCGCTGGCACGGGCATGATGGGAGGAGAAGGCCACGGATTATGAAGTTCAACCTCGGGGTCGCTTTCTTGACCTCGGCCGACACCGACGCACCATGCGACTCCTGCCTGACGCAGCATTGGTCGCCATTCAACACGATGTGCGCGCCCACTACGGCTGGTCCTATTCAAGCGACCTCAACAGCGCCATCGGTCTACGAGAAAGGTGCAATCAACACCCTTCCGGAGCGGTTTTGGGATGGACGGTTGACCATCGGCGGCGCACACTGGAACTCCTCGCTCAGCGACTCATGATGGCGGAAAAGGTGGTGCTGGTAGGGGCGGCTGTAGAGGAGGATGACCTGGCGAAGAACTGGCCAGCAAACACCGTATTTATCGCCGCTGATGGAGCGGTTGGCGCCTGCTTTGACCGAGTGGATGTCCTCTGTGTCGTGACCGACCTCGATGGAGGAGACCATCTGGACGAGGCTGTTGCGCGAGGCATTCCGCTCATTGTTCACGCCCACGGAGACAACGAGGAACGATGGCGAGATTGCACTGAAGCGTGGGCAGAGCAGGGTGGGGCATCGCTCGTGCTGACGCATCAAACCGACGAGGTCTATCCTGACATGCACAACGTCGGCGGGTTCACCGACGGGGATCGCGCTGCATGCTTTGTCGCCACGCTTGGTGTCCCGTTCGCCCGAGTGCAATTGGTCGGCTATGCCTTGGACCATGTCGGCCCTTGGTCTGGAGTTACGGACCCGGAGCGAAAATTGGACAAACTGAAATGGATGGGGCGCATTCTTGACCATCTTCACGAAGGTTGGCAGNATCAACAGAAATCCTCTGAATAAGCCGCTGTTGACGAACATAAGCATAAGAAGGCGCAACGAGGTTTGGGTTTCATGGACGGCGGACGCTCCATTCAAAACACCCTCTTGTGGGTGGCGGCGGTGGTGCTCATCAACGCCCTGTGGCTTAACGTGGCCAACCAGTCTGCTCCCAATGAAATCAACAGTCCCAACCAATTTCAGACCTATCGGGAGGTCGAAATTTCATCTGTTTTCGGTTCTTCNTCAGCCATTCCAGCCGAACTGAACACGGTGTTTGAGAGCACGAGCGTTGACGACGCCAACGTGAGTTTTTCCATCAAAAAGGACAACCAGAGCACGGTCTTTTCATGGTCAGGAAGCTTGAATGAAGCGGTTCCAGTTTGGTCGGGTGAATTAGCCCCAGGCACCTACACGGTCGAAACCATGGTGGAAGAAGGCGTGAACGTTCAACAACGATTGGACCTGAAACCGTTTGCTGCGATTCAAACCGTCGGGCATGCTGTGCTCACCTTGTTGCTTGTGGCTCTTGCATGGGGAGAACAAGGTGTACGGGCGCTCTATGCACGAAGACCTCGAACAGAGGCGGTGACATCAACGGTGGAAAAAACACCGTTCAAGGCGAGGAAATTCGCTCCCGAAGACGATTCTTCAACGTGGGATGAAACCGATTCTCCGTGGAGAGACCCGGTACGATGACTCACAAAAAGTCNGAAAGTGAGAGTTGTTTCGCCCGGTCNTTGTTGAACAGAGAATCAGCACTTGAGGCCAACCAATCGGCGTTTTGCCGCGTGTACAAATCCACGCCGTAGTGGTCCATGACAAACCGCATGACTTCGATGTACTTGCGAACCGCCCCTTCCGAGACGGTCAGGGCGAGNTTACCATTGCACAACCCGCCTTCGGCTTTGGCGACACCCATTCTTGAGAGTCCTCGCCCGGTTTCTTTCTTCGGTTGAATACAACTTCCCGAGAGCGGCATCCGGCGATAGGAATGAGCGCACTTGAGGCATCGGACCTTTTGACGCCCGTAGGCGTTCAAATTGCCTCGTAAATCCGGCAAAAAGTGCGACCGAACCACACTGGAGGCAACCTGCCGAACATTGACNCCGCGAAGGCGGTGTCCAAGCGCCAACTGNCCGTTCATTTTGTCGATCATGGTTTCCAGCGTCTTGTAGGCAGAGAGAGCAGGTCCTCTGTCAAGAGCATGGCAATCGTGCGTGTATCCGTACCCCCGGACGGCGGCGACGCTTCCAAGTCGGCGTTCAACGAAGTCCATTCGATGTTGTATGTCCTTTGGATGCGGTTGTTGTAACGTGGCCTCGTAGAAATCCCGCTCGTAAAACCAAGCGGCATCAACNTTGAGGGCTTCTTTGTCAACTTCAGTGGGGTTCAGACGCGTCGTCAAGACCAGCGGNGCGTCCATTTGACCGCCCCGGTTGGCCGGTAAAATATCACGGCTGAAGTTCAACAAACCATCCATCAAGAGCATGATGGCGTCTTCATCGCCGTCGCAATTTCGTCGCTTGGCCGCATGGAAAAGCGGATGGGCATAGCCGCCGGAACAGTCGGCCCATCCGATGATTCGAGAGAGGACCCCTCCGCTGGTGTGAGGTGCAAGGGCGCAGATGAGGTGGCCGATGAGGTCGTCGGGTTTGTCGGCGTTGTAGTAAGGCTCCATCTTGTAAAACCGTACCAGCAACTCGTCGATGTATTTCGCCGTGCGAAGCAAGAAATCAGCAGCCCCTTTGGCGACGATGAAGTCCTGAGGGAAAATCTCCAGGGTTTGTTCGTCGTCTTCCAAAGGCCGACCGCGGTAATCGTGTGTGTAGCCGAGCCCATGAAGCGTCTTCCAAGGCACCCCGATTTCTCGTGGGCGGAAATGCGTGATGGGTACATCGCTCATATCGTAGCGGACCGTTCCGTCTCGGAAAACTGGAAGTTGATGTCGCGCCCGAAGAATCCCTTTCTCAATGGCCTCGGGTGTTTGGTCGCGGCTGTTCAGTTTCTTGGTGCACTTGACCTGAGCGGGGAGTCTGTCAATTCCTAGACGGATTCGGGCGTCTTCAACCATCTCGTCCATCCGAACCGATTGGACCTCGCCACGGCGATAGGCGTTTGACTTGGTTTCACGGGCTTGTGTTCGGCCGTTGCAGGTCTCCCCTGCCTTCGTTTCACCGTGGGCGTCCAAGGCTCGATGATGGCATCTGAGATAGGGCGACTCTCGTTCGCACACGGTGCATGTTCGACGACCCAATTGCACGCGTATCGTCCGCTTATCGATGGCGTGGTTCAGGAGGCGCTGGTTACCGCCGTTCAATTCGATGGGGAACAGGGAATGTGTCATCGGGTTCATGACTCGAGGTGCAGCTTTTTCGGGGCGGCCCATTCGACAGCCCACACGAACCGGTGCACTGTGTTCCCAGCGAAGGTCGGAAAGTTGGCGAACAATCACCATGATGCCATCGATGGCGTGTTCGTCTTCGAGGCGTTGGGCGGCGAGGTAAGCGGCGGGGTCGCTGGGCCCCACATCGGGAACCGAGGCCGCCGCATCCCGACCAACCCGGTCGGTTTCAGCGATACCAAGTCCACGTTGTCGTGCGCCCGTTTCGGCGGCGATACGAATCGTCGCCCGTTCTTTTTCGAGTTCCCCCTTGCGTGCTCGTTCTTCGTCGAGAACCAGTTTGGCCTTTCGCAGAGCGTTCAAGCGGTCAGTGGCAACTTTTGAAGCGTTTTTTTGGCGAAGTGGTGCTTCACCGTCGCTGGCATAACCGAAGGCTTCGAGGAATGATTCCCAGCCTGCGGTTACGACGATGTCGTCACCATCGTGGTGATGAGGAAGGCCCAACAGCATCATCGCTCCTTTGGCAAGACCGTGTTGTTGCAAAGCCCACCCCTCAGCCAATTCTGAGGTCATGATGGGTTGCTCCATCGTGAAGGAGGGCCCCGGTAACGTGGATGAATCGGGGTCGGGAAGAACCTCGGGTTGCAATTCATCCATCATTTTCGCAGACCATCCCCTGGCGCCGCTCGGCAAACGGAGGTGCCGTTCGCTGGCCAGCGGTCGCGCGCCCTCTGGGGCGTCGGTTTCCGTNGGTGCTGCTTCAATGACGGCGTTTTCAAGCAGCTGGAAAACAGAAGGCAGCCATTCGAGGGGGAGATCTTTGAACCANGGGTTGTGAGGCGGAGGGAGAGATGTGGCAAAGCGTCGGGAGCAAGCCAAAGCTTGCGGCCATGTCATCGACAATTGACGCAAGTGTTCGTGCCATTCGGTGCGAACCCAAAATTGCGCGTTCGGGTCATCGCATTCCTCGGGCGGAATGCCAGGGGTTGCATTGGGCCACGCGTCTCGAGCGAACCCAAAGGTTTCGAGGAAAAACGANACATCGTCCTCAGTGGACAGNCTGTCAACCATGTCGCTGGCCCACCAATCCATCGTGTACCCGGCGGGCACCAAGCGCTTGTTGTTCTCCATGAATTCCCCGTATCCGATGACCAGTTCCCCGTTATCCCAGACCTGTTTTACCCGGTTTCGAAGCATGGCATAGGCTGCAGGGTCGTCAATTCGTAGGAAGCGCCCGTCTTCCAAAACCACCCAGGGGCCTTCGGATTCATCACAGGGCGTGATGGCGCAGGCTTTCCCAGGCCGTTCAATTTTCATTTGGGTCCCGATGGTGATGAAATCATCCAAGGCCAACATGGAAGCGGTGTTGGTGGAAGCAGCTGCAAGTCCTGATGGACGTGCGCGGCCGTAGCGAAGTCGAAACCCACCGGGCTGTAATGGACCCCCAAACACCGGCCGCCCCGCAATGATGTCCCGCATAAATTTCGTAATGGGCGTGATTTGTTGGCTCTTGAACGCCGCTTTATCGGTCGATTCCGACTCTTTACCGCGGCTGGCGAACTTCGTGATGAACTCCCAGCCAGGCAGGTTCAATCGCTCGGTGTGTTTCTGGATTTTCGGTGCTTTCAAACACATACCTTCGCCGATGACCAACAGGACGCCGCCACGAATTCGTGCTTCGTCGATGTTCCGCACGTTGCCGTATCCTGCACATTCGATGCGTTCCGTTGATTCTCCGTTCACCATCACTGGACAGGCCCGCACAATCTCATCGATTTCATCAGGCGAAGGGCGATATTGCAGGTTACCACGATACAACCCAAACTCTTCTTTGACCCGCTCAACTTCAGGGTCGGTGGGTTGGTAATGTCCAATGTTCAACTCTCGGCGAATCATGTCGGCGATGAGCACCGCCAAGGCTTGAGCCGTACCGCCAGCAGCCCGAATTGGGCCGGCGAAGTGGACGGAGACAAATTGGGAACCATCCATGTTGTTGAGCAAGCGAACCTCGCTGATACCTTCCAGCGGAGCAACGAGCACCGCCTCGGTCAAGACGGCGAGCCCAACACGCAAACCAACGTCAATCGATTTCTCTAGGTCGTACCCCTGCTCACGGAAGCCACGGGCGACGGATTGTGCGATGATGATCGAAGTGGTTTCACGATCGTGTTCGTCCAACAAAGCCCGAATATCATCGGCGACTTCGTAGCCCTCCAAATGCTCGATGAGGAGTTTTTCTGTTCGTCCCGCCAAATCCGATGCACGGGGAATTTCCACCCGGTCTTTGTGGTCGAGACCGAGTTGCCGAGCCTGTTCTGCGATGCGATAAGCATCGTCGGCTCGCTCGTCGAGCCACTGGTGATAAGCCAGCATCTCTCCCTCCAGACGTTCCAAATCAAGACCGATGAGGGGGTTGCTTTTCCCCCCTTCAGCGGCCTGCTTCGATTCGGACATGTTCACTCGCCCCTTCTTCACCACGACCCTTTATCATCAACACGGTGCACTTGGATGGAACCACCCTCTGAACGGTTTAGCGAAGGAAAGTTCATGTCATGACGGCCAAGGAAGGTGTTCATGGCCGTTCACGATACCGTTCGCAACCATCCAGACTGGCCTCAACTGGCACGCCTTGTTCACGAGTTGGCGTTCTTGGACGGCGGCGATGATGCGGCGTTCACCCTTGCAAGCGGACGTCAATCTCGCTGGTTCTTTGACACCAAGCCAGTGATGATGCACCCGCAAGCAGCGAGCATGATGGGTCGTTTGTTGAATCTACGCATCAAGGCCTTGGGTGCAACGCTTGTGGGGGGACTTGAACTGGGCGCGGTACCGTTGACAGCCCTTGTGATTGCCTCGCCCGATGCCGCCGATGACCTTCGGGGCTTCATGGTCCGAAAGTCACCCAAAGGACGAGGGGGTCGGAAAACGAACAACCCGCCCGGCATTGAAGGCACCTCGTTGGAGGGCGGCGGAGATGTGGTGATCGTTGAAGATGTGACCACAACGGGAGGTTCTTCCATCGTGGCCGTCGAACGCATCCACAACGACACCGCCTGCAACGTTGTTGCAGTCATCAGCATTCTTGACCGTGAGGAAGGGGCGGAAGCCGCCTTCGCTGAAGCCGGCATACCGTTCGAATCCCTGCTGACGCGGTCGGATATCGTCGCCTTGTGAGGTGAAGACATGCATCGCGTCTTCAATCCGTCCGACGTCTCCTCCGAAGGACTCGTAGAATTCGCCCAAGATGCTACCGCCCCCAAGGGCCTCCTCTTCTATCACGCGAAAGAAGGGCGGCCTCTGGCCACGCCCTGGCAGGTGGCGGCCTTGCGGGCTCAGGCGGTCGCCAAACACACCTTGCCCGACGGCGTGGTCTTGGATTGTGCCTGTGGTAGCGGCATCCAGCTCGCAGCCTACGCCTCCACGCTCCAACGACCCGTTCTCGGCGTTGAGTTGGACGAAGAGCGGGCTCGAGCAAGTGCCGTCAATCTGCAAACCGTAGCAACGCACGCTCAAGCCGAACAAGCAGACTGGTTTTGCGGGAGCGCCGTGCTGGCCGGAGATGGAACGGCGGCGGAGGGCGTGCTTGCTGCCCTCGAAGCAAAGGAGGCCACCGTGGCTTTCCTTCACCTCGACCCGGCTCGACCTCGCAACAGCAGAACCCATGCCTTGGAAGAGATGCAGCCGCCCCTTCACACGGTATTGGCGTCGTGGGCACCGTACTTTTCCCCCACAGCCGAAGGCGCTGCGGCCCTCTTGGACCTCTCTCCTCGGTTGACGGCTGCTCAGCGAGTAGAAGTGGAAGAAATCGTAGACCATGTGTGGCCGGGAATTGACAAACTTTGGGAGTGGACCTCGCGAGGTCGTGGCCGTGTAGATCGTTTGGCATTATGGCTTGGTGGGATCGCTTCGGAGGAGGTTTCACGTCGTTTCGTTCGGGTCCCGCCTTCACTCGCCCAGATGCCGTTGGTCCTTTCCACAAAGGAAGAGGAAGAGCCCCTCGTATGTCGGCATCACCCTCCCAAACGCGGCGAGCATGTTAGCATCCTCGATGCCGCCCTCATCGAGAGTGGCCTTGTCAGTACATGGCTGGCCCGAACAGCGCCCGAAGACCAACTTCGGTGGGCTTCCACCGAAGGCAGGCGCCCCCAAGTTCACCATGACCGGCCGCTCCAGATGAACGACGATGATTCATGGCTCGTTCAAGCCACGGGCAAGGTGGTTGAGTTGCTGACTTTTGCTCTCGATGAAACCACCGTTGACCGTTTGGTGGAGATGGCGCTCGAACATCGGATGGCCTCGGTGAAACTCCGCTTCGACCTCGACCCGGCGCTCCAGCCGGTTTTACAAGGCTCATTGGACCGGCAATTACGCCGACGACACGGTGTTCGGGAGGGTTTTGTGGCTCGCCACCCGGTGGCCGATGTCTTGCTGCTTTGCGTTTCTCCAGCAAAGGATGAAGATACACCCTCCATTTGAAGGTGATTTCACGGCTCAGTGGCGCGAATGTCATCATCGCGGTCTTGATATATGGGAGGTTGGTCGGAGGGATGCGTGACACTGTGGTGTTAACGTTGAGGGAAACGATATGGCACGACCGAAGGATGAGGACCTTGGTGATGACTTTTCATACATTCTGCGTATGGCAGATACCGACATGGACGGCTTGAAGCCGTTGGCAACCGCTTTGACATCTGTCAAAGGCGTCGGTGCACGCACCGCCATCCAAATCTGCAAGAACACTGGATTTGACCCCTACAACCTCGCCGGCTTCCTCAACGCCGAGCAGCAGGAAGAACTCCGGGTCGCCATTGAATCCTATGCTGAAAAGGTCCCCTTCTGGATGCTCAACCGACAACTCGACCTTGAAACCGGTACCGACATGCAACTGACGGGCCAACAAGTTCGTTTCACCTTGCAAGACGATATTGACCGTCTTCGTACCATGAAGTGCTACCGTGGTGTCCGCCACGCATCTGGCAACAAGGTTCGAGGACAGCGCGGCCGCTCAAACGGTCGTGGCGGCCTGACCCTGGGTGTCAGCCGAAAGAAGTGATGAGGAGGAATCAAGATGGGAGAGCCAAAGTTTTCACGACCCAAGTACGACACACCTTCCCACCCGTGGAAGGCTGACCGAATTGAAGAGGAACACGCCATTCAAAACAACCACGGCCTCAAGAACATGAAGGAGATTTGGAAGGCCAAGTCCCAACTCCGCCGACATCGACGCCAAGCCATGCGCTTGATTGGAAACATCGACACCTCGGAAGGCCACGGCAAGCGAGAGCGAGAAGACCTGCTCCGCTCCCTTAACCACAAGGGACTCATCGAATCCGACGCTGACCTCGGCGACATCCTTTCGCTGAGCACCGAGGACGTCCTGAACCGACGCCTTCAGGCTCAAGTCTACTACAAGGGATTCGCCTGCACCATGAAGCAAGCTCGTCAGTTGATCACCCACGGTCAAATCTGCATCGGTGAACAAAAGATCACCATCCCTTCCTACGCCGTAAGTCGAGACGAGGAAGCCGAACTACGCTACCATCCTGCTTCGCCGCTGAACGACCCCAACCACCCCATTCGAAAGGCGATTGAGGGCGTTCGAGAAGCCGCCTCTTACGAGGAAGACGAAGTTGACCCCGAGGCCACCCCGGAATTCGCTGAAGAAGTTCGGGAAGCTGGAGAAGCCTCGACCGCTGCTCTTGAAGGAGGCGATGAGTGATGGCCCGCAAAGCGATTGTCAACATCTTCAGTTCTTACAACAACATTCTCATGACGGCCACGGACTTGACCGGTGCCGAAACCATCACCACCTGCAACGGTGGAGAAGTGGTCAAAGCTGGCAAAGACAAGGGCGGCCAATTTGCCGCTACCCGAGCCGCTGAACGCATGGCAGACGCCCTCAAGGACAAGGAGTTCAACGAACTCATCGTGAAGTACCGAGCACCTGGTGGCAACCTGTCCAACAACACCGGACCTGGCGCCCAAGCTGCCATCCGTGCCCTCACCCGTGCGGGCATGACCATCACTCGAATCGAAGACGTCACACCCATCGCCCACGATGGAACCAAGAAGAAGGGTGGCCGACGTGGCCGACGTGTCTGAAGAAAAGGTGATGAGATGAAGACCGAAGTTGTTCAAGGCTGGCCACAAGGCCACGAAATTCGCATCCTGATCAGCGATACCAACGCAAGTCAGGTGAACGCCATTCGACGTGCGCTCATCGCTGATGTGCCCAAGTTGGCCATCACTCGAGTCGATTTCTCGCAAGGCGTGACCCAAGACAACAAGGGCGAAATCGTTGAATCTGTCAACGTTCTTCCCGATGAAGTTCTTGCCCACCGCTTGGCCATGATCCCTATTCCAACCAACCAGGATGAAGGCTTGGTCTTCCCCGACGTCTGCCAGAACTGCATGGATGTCGTTGAGAAGGACAAGGGTTGCCCCATGTGCCAAGTGTTGTACACGCTATCTGCTCGAGGCCCTGCCTCCGACGCAGAAGAAGAATTCAAAACCGTCTACGCCGGCGACATCACCACCATCTCCGACCCTGTGTTTGACATTCTTGACGAGCACAAGCAAATCCCGCTGACCGTTCTTGCGAAGGGCCAGTTCTTGGAATTCTACGCCTTTGCCGTCCTCGGACGAGGTCGCGACCACGCCAAGTGGTCCCCCGCCGCCGCCGTCGGTTTCCAACCGCAGAACATCGCCGTCCTCAACAAGCCAAAGAAGGCCAGTGTTCTTTTCGACCTCGGTTTGACGACCACCGATGGCAAACCCATCGACGCCAAACTCTTTGGAAAGGACAAGAAATTGACCGATATCAACCACGTGATGGACCTCGAGAAGGCCCTCCACCAAGTTGGACCTGGTACCGGTCGTGAAGGCGACTTTGATGATGCCATCACCCTCGAACCTGTAGCCAACGCCTACGTCTTCTCCTTTGAGACCGATGGCAGCCTTGACCCGGTCACGGCGTTCAACATGGCCCTTGACGAACTCAAGACCCGCTTTGACAACTTGGGCGAAGACTTGGCTTCGGCCCTCGCTTGAAGACNTCAACGCGGGGTTCATCAGCCATCACCGCCTCGCCCGGTTTGATGACGTCCACGACCGTTCAGCGTTGCGGCGGACACATTACGCTCTTGTTCAGCATTGACAAATCCAACGCCTTGATGCGAAGTCAAGGAAGCAGAGGTGCAGGTTTCTCCATCGACCATGGTGTAGAGGTTGAGGCTTCGCTTCATCATATTGAACTGGACGATTCATGGAAAATGAGCGGCATCACTCCGGGTCGACCAGACCCCGTCTTGGAACCAAAACCNTCGATGATCTCGGTTACCAACATGCATGGCGAACACCTTGAGAACACCGATTTGTACCTCGATTTTGTTGAAGCCTGTCGAGAGGCCACATTGCTTCGGCCTGATGAGTGGCTGGAGGTGAATGTTCGATTGGAATGCCCCACCAGTCAGGGATTCGGTATGTCAGCAGCCGGGTTAATTGGCCTTGGAAAAGCGATCCATGCCTTGACGGAGCGTGGCCGATTGGTCCAGTATCTGAAAATAGCCCACCGAATAGAAAGGGCACACGGCGCAGGACTNGGAGATGTGCTCGGCGCCGCTGTTGGCGGTGTTGAGCTCCGATTGGCTCCCGGCGCCCCTGGGTGGCCGGGAGAAGCGGTGGGTTTTGCCTGCGATGCAGAGGTCTTGTTGATTTGGAACCCTCACGAAGAACGCCACACAGCGACCTACATCGACGACCCGAACTGGCAACGGTCAATCACCGCGGCAGGCAATGCCTGTGTTGACGCTTTGGCCTCGACGCCATGGGAAGCCGGGCAGTGGCCCGATTTGTTGACCCAATCTCGGGTGTTCGCTACGCAGTCGGGTATGCTGGAAGAAGAAGAGCGTGCGCGCCTCTACAAGAGTATCCTTGAAGCCATTCAATCCATTGAGGCTCAAGCCACCCTTGCTGTTCGCCTGTGCATGCTGGGAAGTTCTGTTGCGGTGTTGCCCCGTCGATTGGACGCCCCTGCAGATACAGCCACCTTGCAGGCCGTTGCTTCGAAGGCAGAGGAACTTGGCTTTGCGACGATGGCCACGTCGATTTCAGGACTCAATCCCCAGCTGTGAGCGCCGAGAGGTCAATCGGTGCGGCATCCAACATCAACACACCGGGAAGGAACAAGTTTTCCGAGAAGCCATGGCGGAACATGATGGCTCCACTGCCCCACTCCTCGATGTATCGATTCATTTGTTTCTTCATTTTCTTACGTTGGAATTCCACATCAGCACCGTAGAAATGCTTGGCATCAATCCATGCAACGGGTTGATCGTTGATGTAAACGTGGTCGAGAAAGAGCAGGTCTGGCGTTCGTACGGGGCGGCCCAGCAACTCAGATTGCTCTTTCACCATCTCGGGCTGCCGGCGTAGTCGAATGCCCTGAGCCTCAAACCAATCAGCGAGGATATCCTCGAACAAATCAGCCTTCACTTGTGTCTCAGATTGGTCGACGCTCGACACGCGGTCTGCCGCTTCAGCGGCTTCAAACTCATCTTGTTCACGCTGTTTCATTGAGGACGGATTTCGGAGACTGTCCTTGATTCGTTTCTTTGACCACCCCATGGCTTCAAGCACGACCCTGAAGATGTTCATGGGCGGGAAGTCGTATTTTTTTGACAGCGCTACAACAGAGGTCCCTGAACGGTAATGACGAGCAAGTTCACGGGCTTTGGACTTCAACTTATGATGCGAGTACACCGTCTTTTGCTGAAGCAAAGCCGAACGAAGGGAGAGTGCTTGGTCAAGGGTCATCGCCTCGCCCTCCAGTGAACTCGCGATTTCATCCACCCGGTCATCGTTCAACCAGCCAAAATCTCCGCGCTTGACGACAAAGGACGCCACGCGTTCCTCTGCTTTGAGTGGAACAGGTTCAGGTTTCCAAGACAGGTGAAAGGTTTGGGGCGGGTCCATCTCTTTGGGGAACGCCATGGGAAGAGGTGACCGTTCGAATCGCGCCTCAGCATCTGCGTTCATGGAAGCGATCTCTGAGGCAAAACGTTCCATTTGGGTGGAGCGTTTTGGACCTCCGTAGCGGCGCTGATTGGAAGACCGTCGGCGTTGATTGGAAGACCGTCGCGGCCGAGGTGATTCACCCATGATGCACGATTTGCGGCGACACTCAATGAAGGCTCCCCCGCTAATCGGCTACACGACGGGTTCTTATGCAAGAGGCCGATGGTGATTCATGCGTTTCAAGGTGGTCCTTGCCGGGTTGGCCGTGTGCATGCTCCTTACGTTCCCTCTCTCCTCGATAGCGTGGCAACCTCAGCCCAGTATGGCTGAACCTCAAGCGATTCATTTGACCTCGGAGCAAAACGAAAGCGGTTGGTTGGCCAGCGCTGGAGGGTCAAGCTACGAACGCATAAACGGCATGGTCGCCCTTCCAAACGGCAGCATGATCATCGGTGGAATGTTTGAACAAACCATCGATTTTCACGGCGATGTCATCGGCTTTTCAAGCGAAGACTCATCCTTCGGTATTGATTTCTTCCTCGCTTGGCTGGATGAGAACGGTACNTGGACCAACACCGTGTCAGGCACCAGCACAGGTTTGGACGGCATCGACGCGATGGACCGACTCAGCGATGGGACCGTTTTGGTGGCCGGTACGTTTTGCGGCATGACCAAGGGCGACCCTTGCAACATGACACTTGGGGCATTGGAACCGTTGAACAAAACCGATGATGAGCATGAAAATGCAGTGTTTTTGGCCGCCATGAACCCGTTTGGAGAATGGATTTGGGCGACCTCGTTTTCCAATTTGTTCCAAATGTCGGTCATCGATTTGATGGTGGTTCAAAACAATCAGATTCACCTCGCTTTGTTGCATCGGGATTCGTTAGCTGCCGGCGGAGACATGGCACCGGGTAGCATTTCCGAAGATTCCATTGCCATTCTCGTTCTTGATGAAAATGGAAACTACCTTCGCATGAACACCGTCTTNTCAAGCGAGAATTTGGACAACACCGGTTCGCTTTGCATGGACTACTCCGGACAGACGTATTTGGCCACCACTTTTGTTGACGTGGTGAATTTCGGTGACCACCCCCAGAGCAGTGTTGGGGGCTCCAACATCGCCGTTGGCCAGTACAACTCCGGCGGATGGCTTTGGTCGTCAAGTGCTGGCGGCCCGGGCGATTCTGTGGTCACCGATTGTGCAGGACGGCATGACGGCGGCGTGGCCATCACCGGAGATTTCCTTCAGAACTTGACCTTCGGTGATGTCGAGGTCGAAGCCGCTGTTTGGGTTGACTTCTATGAAGCCCATCTCTCTTCCAACGGCACGTGGCTACACGCCACCGGCTTTGGTGGAAACGGTGCAGACCATGCCGTCGCGCTTCACCTGACCGAGCAAGGGGATTCCATTATCGTCGGTAAATCCAGCGGCTCCCTTACCCTTGGTGAGTTTGTATTGAACGATATCGACGGCATCAACGATGGAAACCACCACGACGTGTTTCTCGGCCAACGACAAGCCAACGGCGATTGGGATTGGGCCATTTCTGGTGGCGGACAAGGTGACGATATTCCCGACGGCCTCGGCATGAGTGCAACCGGTTCACCGGTGGTGTCCTTCATTTCCAACAATGATGGCACTTTTGGCACGCACGCCTTTGACCAACGCCAACAGTACGACATGGGCCTCTGGTTGTACGAAACCGACCTGGATTTGGACGGCGTTCTTGACGGCATTGACAACTGCCCAAAAACGGCAAATAACGACCAGGCCAACTTGGACTCCGACCCCTACGGTGATGTCTGCGATGACGATATCGACGGCGATGCCGTGCTCAATGAAGAGGACGATTGCCCGACCGGTGATGTGGGGTGGGCCGCGAACAGCATCTCCGACCATGACAGCGACGGTTGCAGAGATGCTACCGAAGATGCTGACGACGACGAAGACGGCATCTTCGACGATTACGATGCCTGTCCAAAGGGACCCATCGGTTGGGTATCCACTTCTGAAAATGACATTGAATCCGATGGTTGCTCGGATGAAGACAACGACAACGACGGTTTCGTGGACCAAGCAGACAACTGCCCAAGCATGTCCAACCCGACACAAGCCGACCTGGACAACGACGGCGTTGGGGATGCCTGCGACCTCGATAAAGACGGCGATGGCATCTCGATTCCTGATGACAACTGCCCCAACGACATCAATTCATGGATTTCGTTCAGTTGGAACGATTACGACAGCGATGGCTGTTTGGATGAAAGCGCCGATGAGGACGATGATGACGACGCCGTGATCGATGTGAACGATGCATGCCCCTTGGGTGAGAAGAACTGGGGGGACCAAGCCGAAACCCTTGATCACGACGGAGATGGATGTCACGACGATGTGGAGGATGATGACGATGATGAAGATGGCATCAAAGACCCGATCGACCGATGCCCACGAGGACTCATCGGTTTAGCACAGGCAGGACAGGATAACGACGGCGATGGGTGCATTGATGCGGTTGAAGACGACGATGACGACCAAGACGGCGTTCTTGACCCGCTCGACCGATGTGCGAACACCGACCCATCGGAACAAGTCTCCTCGGATGGATGCAGCCAATACCAACTTGATGATGACAAAGATGGGGTCTTCAACGCCTTCGACTTTTGCTTGGATTCACCTCTCAACGCCGTTGTAGACGAGCGAGGATGCGGGGCTGAAGTCCTGGCGCCGGCAGGTGATTCGGAAAGTGGAGGCTTCGGTTTGGCCGGTATGATGTTCTTGCTCACCGGCGCCATTGTGGTCTATGCCATCTACCTCAACAACAAGCGCCCTGGTCCCCCGTTGCCAAAACCGCCGATTGGTTTCGAAGCACCGCCTCAACGTCCACCGATGGATGAAGAAGCCTGATCACGCATAGACGACGGCTGGCGACAAGGGCATGGCCGAGCCGGCTCGCCCCGTATCGTCATCGGAACTTTCTCCCACCACGATATGAACCTCAGCCAATTCAAGTTCGTCAGCGATGAAGGCCGAAGCCGCTGAAAGAACCGCTGCTTCGTCCATGGCAGAACAAAGAACCTCTCGGGAAGCATCGTCCCATTTGAAGACTTGAGGCAGCATTTTTTTGCCCCAAAAGCCCATCATCTCGCCCATGCGTTCGCCTTGAGCCAATGGAAGTTCTTTCAACACCGGAATGAACTGTTTTGGATGACCTCCCTCGCCGATAAAGGCCAGAGCTGCGACCGCCATCTCACGCTTCCATGCGGGGGTTACGACGAACGTGGCTTTGGTTGCTGGTCCACCGAGATGCCGTTCAGCGACGATACGAACTTTACGTGCTTGGTCGAGAATATCCCGGATGTATTGTTCTCCCGACAGCGTCAACTGCTGCGATTCACTCAACGGTTCTGGCAACGTCAAACGGCTCCCAGCAACCAATCCAGAAGTGGCAGGGAACGCCGCCCACCACTCTTCCGCCAAGTGGGGTGTAGAGACCGAAACCATTTGCGCCCACAGGGGGAGCCAGCGTTCTGCAACAGCGGGATTACCACCGCTGCGGCGAACATACCAGTTGATGTCCTTGATGACATCGTAATGGGACAACTCGACCGCTCGACGAAGGTCATAGGTTTCCATGGCGGTTCCAAACTCGTGGAGGCGTTGGGTGAAGCGTGCATCAAACCACTCGTCCATGACCGTTGGCCCTTTCGACCAATCCATGAGTTGCTGAGGCATGGTCTGCATTTGCAGCATCACGCGATGATTGGCATCGAGCGCAGCATCCGACCAATCCATACCAGCCGTTGGATTGGCGGCAAAGAGGATGAACAAGCGCACGGTATCGGCGCCGTAGCGTTGAATCATGTCCTCTGGCGACACCGTGTTCCCGAGTGATTTGCTCATTTTTGCCGAGCGAGAGCCCAATTCTCCATCGCAATGTGGACAAGGTGAGCCTTCGTAGGAGGTGGAAAGCGTAACACCACAGGATGAACAAAACGGCGCAGATTTGTTGACCATCCCCTGACAAAGGAGTTCATTGAACGGTTCATCAACCGTGGTGAGGCCCAAATCTCGCAAGGCCTTGGTCATGAATCGAGCGTAGATGAGGTGCATCTGTGCATGTTCGATACCGCCACAGTAGAAGTCAACCTGCATCCAGTGGTCAGCGACCTGTTTGGCGAAGGGTTGGTCGTCGTTGAGGGCGTCGGTGTAGCGAAGAAAATACCAGGATGAATCCATGAACGTGTCCATCGTATCGGTTTCACGGCGAGCTTCATCGCCGCACGTTGGACAGGAGACATTCAAGAACGACTCTGAAGTTTCCAACGGGTTCCCTTGGCCAAACACAACGTCCCGCGGCAATTCGACCGGCAAATCCTCCTCTGGAACGGGGACGACGCCGCACGATTTGCAGTGGATGGCAGGAATAGGCGTGCCCCAGTACCGTTGGCGAGAAACCAGCCAAGGCCGGATTTTCCAGTTGATGGTTTGATGGCCGCGTCCTTTGGCTTCAAGCGCCTGACAAACAGCGGTTTTAGCCTCAGAACCGTAGAGACCATCAAAGCCTTCCATGGGGCTGTTCACCATCCAACCGAGTTCAACTTCGGCCTTCTTGACGGGAGCCGCTGCATCACCGTTCTCTGACATGACCAAGACTCGATGAATCGGGATGTCGTATTGCTGGGCGAAATCAAAGTCACGTTCATCGTGAGCAGGTACGGCCATGACCGCCCCTGTACCGTAGGTGGCGATCACGAAATTCCCGAACCAAATCGGCACCTTTTCACCCGTCAACGGATGAACAGCGTACCTTCCAGAAAACACACCTTTCTTCTTGTTCATGTTCTTGATTCGGTCAAACTCGGAGGTTACGGCCACTTCGTCATGCAACGCCCTCCATGCCTCTTCATGTTCCGTACCCGAGACCAATGACTCAGCGAGAGGATGTTCGGGTGCAAGGGTGACAAATGTAGCACCGAAAAGCGTGTCTGGACGGGTGGTGAACACTTCGATGTCCTCATCCGAATCAACGATGCCAAACAGAATGTTCGCCCCTTCGGAGCGACCTATCCAGTCCTGCTGAAGCGATTTGACGTTCTCTGGGAAATTGATGGTCTCAAGCCCGTCCTGCAGTTCTTGACCGTAGAGCGGGAGGTTGAGGAACCACTGGCTCATTTCTTTTTGAGTGACGGGGCCGTTGCACCGCCAACAGCGTCCGGCTTTTACCTGCTCGTTGGCGAGGACGGTGGTGCAGGAGGTGCACCAGTTGACCGGAGCGAATTCCCGAGTCGCCAGACCGCTTTCCATAAATTTCGTGAAGAACCACTGGTTCCATTTGTAGTACCTCGGGTCGTGACTCTTGAGCGTTCGGCGCCAATCGTAAGAGAAGCCCATGCGCTTGATTTGAGCAGTGATGGAAGCCATGTTACGTTCGGTGATATCGTGAGGGTGGCCGCCTTCCGAAATCGCAGCGTTCTCGGCTGGCATGCCAAAGGAATCGAAGCCCATGGGGTAGAGGACGTCAAAGCCCATCAATCGCTTGAATCGGGCCACTGCGTCGCCAATAGAATAGTTTCGAACATGCCCCATATGCATTTTTCCCGAAGGGTAAGGGTACATTTCGAGACAGTAGAATTTGGGGCGGTCACCGTGAATATCGGCATGGAAGAGGCCGGCGTCGTCCCACTTTTTCTGCCAGCCAACCTCGTCAACGGGGGTCGTTTCTGCTGACATCAAGACTCACCGTCCACTGGACATACCGCCCGACTCGCCAACACGCTATGAAATCCACGCCTCAATTTTCCACGAGGGGCACACTTCAAAGGGCGTCTTCGTGAGCGAAGTCGCCACTCGTTTCCAAAAGGAAAATGGCTTCTCTGGTGAGTTTGTATCGGTTCTTTACACCCATTTTTCGGCGTTCGACCAGCCCGAATTTTTGGAGGGTGCGAAGATGATGAGAAATCAATTGCTGGCTCTTTTCCAATCGCTTTGCCAGTTCCGCTTGGGTTGGGAATTGGCCCAAGCCGCCGTCTTGGTCGAGAAGGTTCAGGATCTTCCCTTGCAGGCTGTTGGGGTCAGGGGAAAGCGGAGGCACCGGGAGGTCTTCCTCTCTGGTGTTGGGGTGAAGTTGGTTGGTGAGCGGGTAGAAGCGTACGAGCCGCCCGTCATTCTTACGCCAAACATGTTCCTCGGATTCGAGAACCCTCAAGTGATGCGTGATTTGGCCATTGCTCATCTCAAGAGCGCTCATCAGCGCACGGAAATGACAGCCCGGGTTGGCCGTGAGATACCCCATCAACCGACCGCGTTGGTAGCGGCCGTCCGTGGTTTCGTGCGTCTTGCCAAGAAGGCCAAGGAACCACAGGCCTGCCACCGTTGCAGGGAGGCGGAGCGCTTCGTTGGTGGAAGCGGCGACCACGAACAACGAGAGCAGCGAGGCCGTTACGACAACGGAAACGACCGCAATCACCGGGCTGGCTTGGCTGACGGTCGCCACGTCGTCCACAGGCGCAGCGACGGCAGGTTCTTCTTCGACCAGGAGTGATTCTTCCATGCGGACCTCAACCACTTCCACTGAAGGTGCAAGGAAGCCAGCGCAAGCAGGTGAAGGCTCGGCTGGCATGACAAGATAAAGCCCTTGAACTTCTGAGTTAGGCGTCCAAGAGGGGAGGGTTTTGGCGTTGGACAGCAAATGGGTTTCCTCGCCGTTGTCCATGACATAACACATGCCTTGTTCGGTGGTCAGGCCCGTCCATGTGCCGAGGAGTTCAAATCGCTCAGGAGCCTCTTCCTCTGCTGCTTCCTCAACAACGGTCTCGCTGAAATCTTGTGGCCAAGAAAACGGAAGCGTGGTCGTGGCGGAGGCCGTGGAAAGAACGGTGAGTTGGAGGGTGTATTGGCCGTCCGGGACCAAGGCTTCACCGTCTTGCACCAGGCTGATGTCGAGCGGGTCAAATTGCAACGGTTCATCGTTGGACGGCAAGAGAATCTTTCGCCCGTCGAATGCATCGCACAAGGTCTGGAAGCGGTGGACAACCTCGTTGTTGGTGTTGAGGAATTCCACCTCGAACGTGCAGGGCTGCGCCATTCGAAGGTATTCATTTGAATCGCTGGACACCAAGGAAGCAACCTGGAGAGTGGTGTCGTCGTTCCATGTTAACGAGGCTTCAAGCTCGGCGGAACTGGCCTCAGCGCAGGGATTGGCTTCCATGGAGACGTATTCGATGTGTTGACTGGCAACCAAGCCGTGCTCGGGCACTTCGGCGATGACGGTGTAGGTTCCGGGTTGTGCACGACAGCCGTCTTCAAGGTAGAAATTCCACTGGGGAAGTGTAAGGCGTTCGGGTTCTTCACCAAGCGTGAGCTCCAAGTCGATTTCAGTGCAGGTCTTGTCCGTTCTTGAATCAAAGACGGTGTGGCCGAGGTCGTCGATGATCCACATCTCCGCTTTGCACGATGATGAAAATTCAATGGATACAGGGTTGGCATCGGGTGATTGGAGAAGGACTTCGCTGAGAAGAACGTCTTCCGGGCCAAACTTGGGAAGTTGATTGCCGCTGACATGGACCGCCATTTCAATCGCTGATGTGGAGGGGTCTTCCGAGGGTTCTGCCGAGGTGGTGAAACTGAAATCGTCGCCAGGTGTTGAAATGGAAACGAGGTGATGCGCGGGTGCTGTGAATTGGTCGACGAGAATCACTTCACCGGGCATCAAGGTGTTGACGTTGGCAAAGCAATCAGAACCGAGTTCGGTTTGGCCGTTAATGCCAATTTCGAGCAGACAGACAGGATGAACAGCCAAATCCACACTTGATGTGGTCGGGTTGTGAAGGTTGACCATGTAGGCCACGGGCCCTTCTGCATCGTCGACTCGCTGGGTGGATTCCACCGTGTAGGTCAGTGTCTCAGGAATCGAAACAGGGGTTTGAACCGTCGCCACCATCGACGAAGAAAGGCCACCTGAGTGAAGCAATTCGACGGTGTAGGTGCCGCTTTCAAGCCAGGCTCCCTCGGCGTCTTTCATGGACCATTCAACAGGCGCAAACGACACGCGTTCACCGGCAAAGAGGTCCATGCCCTGCTCACGAACAGGGCAGGTTTCCGAGCCGTTGACCACCATCACGTCCGTGGCGTTGTAGACGTTGTAGACAAAGGCACAAGCGGGATTGACGGTCATCGAGACATCGGGTCCGTTGTTGACCAATGTGGGGGTTAACACGAGTGGTTCGTCGGGCGAATACCAGGCGTTTTCCGGCAGCGTCTCCTCTTCGACAAGAAGGGAAACGGTGTCCGTTTCAGCCGATACCATGCCGATGAAGAGCGAGGTCACCAACAACCCCGCCAACACCAACAATCGGCCTGCCGGCTTCTCGCCCATGTGAAAACATGGCCTGTTCTCCTTTGAAAGGTCAGCGGTGCAAAAAATGCGTGAATCTCAGAGGTTTTCGAGGTCCATCATGGTGGGAATCGCAGCATCCTGTGCGGCTTGCTGTTGCATTTCGTATTGCTTCCATTCGGGCAAACCTTCGGTACCTTCCCAACCAAGCGAACGCGCTTCTGCGTAATTTCCTTCAGCAAGGTAGTGTTGAATCCATGCTTGACGGCGCTCTTCTTCCTCAGCAACCGAGGCTTGGGAGAGTTGGTTCTCTCGCTTGGCGGCAACGGCCTTGCGCTTGCCTGCGGCGCGTGCGACTTGAGCGACGACGATCAGGGCCAGAAGGAAGATGATGGCACCACCCATCAGTTGCAACGTACCGCTACCACTGCCAAGGAGCGACCCACCATCGCCATCGTTGGATTTCAAGCTCGGGTCAGAAGTGATGGCGCAGTTGGCCGTGCTTCGTGCACCTTCGGAAATAGCGGGGTCCCAAGGACACGGGTCAGCATCGTCGGAGACGCCATCAGCGTCGGCATCGGGACAGCCAAATTCATCGTTGGCGGTGGACGTCCCAGGAACCTTGGGGCAGGCATCAGGCTGATAGGAGCCTGCGACCGCGTTGTCGCCGAAGCCATCGCCGTCAAAGTCATTCCACTGAGAGGCCCGAAGTGGGAAATTGTCAACGCGATTGGAACTGCTCAGGTTGTCACCCCAGCCGTCGCCGTCAATGTCCGACCATTGGGTTGCAATCTCGGGGAAGGCGTCGCCGCGCTGTTCTCGCAGGGTGATGAACAAGCCAATGTTTTCTTCATCGGCTACGGTGGAGTTCTCCCAGTAGTAGTTGTCACCCCAGCCATCGCCGTCGAAGTCAGACCACTGTTCAAAGTCGTCAGGGAAGGCGTCATCGACATCGGCATAGCCGTCGAGGTCTGCATCAGGGCAACCTTGGCGACCTTCCTCGAAGGATTTGCCAAAGACNTCCACACAATCATCACCGTTGGGCACCTTGGTGTTGTCGCCGTAGCCGTCGCCATCCGAATCATCCCACTGGAAAGGATCGTCNGGGAAGGCATCAAGCGGGTCGGTTACACCATCAAGGTCTGAATCGGGACATCCTCGGCTGAGAGGCTCCTGCGACTCACCGTACTCAAGCGGGCACACGTCGCCGTTGGTTCCATCGGTGTTATCGCCGTAGCCATCGCCGTCTTCATCGCTCCACTGTGTTGAATCGGTTGGGAAGTAATCGCCGTTGAATCCACCGGGGTTATCGCCGTAGCCATCGCCGTCGCTGTCTTTCCATTGGCTGGTGTCATCAGGGAAGGCATCGGGGTTGTTCCCGCTGGCGTTATCGCCGCGGTTGTCACCGTCTCGGTCAGACCATTGGGTGGCGTCATCAGGGAACGGATCGCCCGCATTCGAATAGCCATCGCCGTCTCGGTCAGCGCAACCAATGCGGTCGATGGTCGAAGAACCCGCACTGTTTGGACATTCATCGGCGTTGTTTCCGTCTTGATTGCTTCCAAAGCCATCGCCNTCCTCATCACACCACTGAGTGGGGTCGTTCGGGAAAGCGTCGGCACCATAGCAGTCTGGCGTGCTGGGCCAGTTCGCCGTGGGGTCGGAGTAACCGTCGCTGTCGGTATCGGGGCATCCGAGTCGGTCGTATTGCGAGTCGCCCCAAGCGTTGGGGCACGCATCGGCCCTGTCACTGTTCTGATTATCACCGACCCAATCCCCGTCGCTGTCAATGTACTGTGTGCGGTCGAGTGGGAAAGCATCGGGCATGTTGGCCGTCGAGAGAAGAAGGCCGGGCCAGGTGGCCGGNCGGTAAGTNTCCCAGGATGCGTTCTCATAATTGTCGCCGTAGCCATCCCCGTCCGTGTCATTCCACTGCGTGGGGTCGTTGGGGAAGGCGTCNCCGCTTTGGTTGACNTGGTACTGGTATTCGTCCAAATCAAACAGGTAATTGTCGCCATAGCCGTCTTCATCGGCATCAACCCACTGGTCGGGGTTTGCCGGGTCCCAATCGCCTTCATCCGACCAACCGTCGCCGTCGCTGTCGGGGCAGCCAAAGCGGTCTTCCGTCGAAGCTCCAGGCGTGTTTGGACAAGCATCAGGCTCGTTAGCCGGTGCTGGATTGTCGCCAAAGCCATCAGCGTCCGTATCGTCCCATTGTGTGCCGTCGGAAGGGAAGGCATCGACGANGCCGTCGCCCTGGTCGGTGGTGTTGTAGCCGTCGTTGTCCTCATCGATATCAGCATACCAGTAGTAGACGCCCTCGTCGTTGCGGCCATGAGCCGTGACAATGTGCGTGGAGTCGGGGCTCCAAGTCACGCCGTAAATCGAACCGCACTGGTTGTTGTTACCGGACGAGCATCCGCCGGGCCGAGGGCCGCTGAACGAATCAACCTGAAGGCCCGAATCGGATTCGAAAACCCGAGCAGTAGCGCCATCGGTTTGATACCAGTACATGGCCGCAACGACTTGGGAACTGTCAGCGGAAAAGGTGGTGGAAGCGCATGATGTAGAGACGGTCTTTTGCCAAATGCGACTCCAAGCCCCGTTGACATATTGATACATATCAAAACTGGCCGAGGAACCTTCCCAGCCACCGCACATCGAGATGTAGTTGCCGTCCGGCGACCAAGCGAGTGCGTTCACCGCAGCTGGAGGATTGGTGAACGTCCAAGTGGTGGCACGCGAGGTCGTGTTCACGATGTAGATCTCGCCGTTTCCGGCCATGGCGATGTACTGGCCGTCGGGGGAATGCGCAAGGTCGTAGAAGCGGTCCTCCCCGTTTGGGTTTACAGCGAAGAGTTCCGTCCCGGTTTGGACATCGATCACCGTCACCTCGCCGTTGGTTCCACNGTTTCCAGACCGGCCAATGGCAACTGCGACGGTCGAACTGTCCGGTGAAAATTCAACGGCATTGACCTGGTCTCCACCGCCAACATCAACACTGATGCTTCCATGAAGTGAGGAGAGGTTGCTGCTGTGGAAGATTTCAATGCTGTCGTCGTCACGGGCAGCGGCTACATAGTCGCCATCGGGCGACCAATCAACATCGTTGACGGTGGTACCCGTGTTATCGGAACGGAGATTTGTCCACGTGCTGGCGTTCCAAATACGAACGAAGTCATCCTCCGAACCGGTGACGATGAATTCGCCGGACGGCGAGTAATCCACGCCGTAGTAATCATTGCTGGAACTCGTGGTGAATTCATTCTGATAGTTCGGATTGCTAATGGCCCATTCATCGTTGAAATCAGAGGTGCCGTCACCGTCTCGGTCGGGACATCCGTCCCTATCAACCGAGGAAGTGCCGGCTGACCATGGACAATCATCAGCGCTGTCCATGACTCCGTCGCCGTCGGAATCTGCCGCTTGGGCGGCGAGGCTCACGATGGAGATGAGGAAGAAAAACGAGAGGAGGAGGGCACTGTGTTTTCTCAAACGACGGGCGCCCCGGGATTGAACCATGAATTCCCCAGTCTTGTCCATATAAAGGGGTTTTTGTAGAAATGCTCAAACAACACGGGCANGAANACACGAAGTNTTGAACAGATGGAAAGGTTCCCAAGTCGNATGGCGGGAGACATACCCAAGGTGAATGTCGCCGCCAAAGACCGCGTTCTGCTTCACCTCTTGGCCAACGATGAATGGGCNGACAGGTACATGGTTCCACCCTCGATGACACGNCCCGGNATCGCTGAGGCCTGCGCNCAACATCCCCCAAACGTCAGTCGTACCATGCGGGATTTGCTCAAGGCTCTGCTCGTAGAGGAACACACGCGAGCCGTTCAAGGAGATGAACGCCGACAAAAAACCTGGCAACTCACCGAAGAAGGGCGATTACAAGCCACACAACGACAGGTCGTCCTTGAAGAAACGAAGGTTTTGCTCCGAAACATGGAAGGCGACCTTTTGGAAGTCAAAGCGTCGGAGGCTCCGGAGTTGCTTGAAACAGAATTAAGCCTGCTTCANATTCTNCTNCACGCCCAACACGAAGGCGTTCTCACCTACGGCGACATCCGATTTGGTAGCATTCGTAAGGCTGCAGAACCCGATGGATTGCCGGAGCCCGGCAGGTTAACCCCGTTGGTCGGTGTTCACGCAACCTACGCCAATCAACCGCCAACGACACGCCCAGTTTACGGACGAGACGATGAATTGCAAACCCTTCACGATTGGTTTGCTGACCGCCATCCTTGCATGGTTGTTCACGGCATTGCTGGCATTGGCAAATCCACCCTCATCGCCCATTGGCTCCAGAAGCACATGGAGAACGACCCGCATCTCTCCGTTTGCTGGTACACCTGCCAACCATGGGACCGTGCCCTCGGCCTTGCGACCAGTTTACTTCATCGCTTTGGCATCGACGAATCGCACGACCCTTACCGCATCATTGAGACCTTGCCCTTGACCCCCGGCGCCGAGATGGACGTTGACACGTGGCGCCGTCGTCTGATGGCCTACATGACGGATGCCAACACCATCCGAGAGCGATTCAAGGACAGCGTTGGCGGTCCGCCCCCCTACTGGCTCATCGTTTTGGACGATGTGCATTACATCAGCGAAAAGGCGAAACATCTTCTCGGGTCTTTGCTTCAATTGGCTCAAAAAGGCCCGTTGCGTGTGCTGCTGGTTTCTCGAACCGAACTCAGCGTTTACGACCGAAGGGATGTTCACATCCGAGACAACGTCCGTGAACTGCCGCTCAAAGGATTGAGTTTGGAAGCCACCGAAGCCTGGTTGACATCGCTGGATAGCAGCGACCCACCTCCTGCTGAGGAAGTGCATGCGGCCACGGGTGGCCANCCCTTGGCGATGGAACTCCTCGAACTCTACGGCCAACCAACGCACAAAGACTGGCTTCGGTTTTTGGATGAAGAGATCTTGACAAGACTTCCCGAACAGGAAAAGGAATTGTTAGCCACCTTGGCCGTCGCNGANGGGCCGGTGGAATGGAAGACCTTGGCCGCAGGCGTCGGCTGGAACGGTACGCCTCCCGAGAACTTGCTCAAACACGGCCTGCTGTTGGAACTCGAGGAGGGCATGTGGCTCCATGAAGCGCTGCGAGAGCGGTTGCGAAGAGACGTTGGTGAAGCCAACGAAGCGCGGAAGAATCGCTTGGCCTGACTCAAAAATCGTCGGCCGTCATGACCTCGTCAATCCACGAGAGCAACTTGGCCTTGGGCATGCTTCCTGTCTTTTGTGAGACGATGGTGCCGTTTCGATACATGAAAAGAGCTGGGATGCTACGAACCCCGAGCTGACCGGCCGTGGCGGTGTTTTGCTCGGTGTCGACTTTAGCGACAAGAATCTCGCGCTCCTCTGCCACTGCGGCCAAAACAGGAGCGATGGCCTTGCATGGAGCACACCATGGTGCCCAAAAGTCGACGATGACCCACTCGGTTTCGTTAACGGTATCGTTGAATTCACTGTCGCTGATGTTCCTTACTTCACCCATGGGTTCACCTGTCACCCGGTCAAGAAGGGGCATTATAGGCGTTTGCGCACATTTTCTTGGTCGGCCAACATGGCAAGTCTCTTCAAATGGCGGCCTCTGGATGAGCATGAGGGATGACATGATCATTGCACCCAGCGTCCTGACGGCCAACCTCGCCGACCTGTCNACCGACTGCAANGAAGCGNTGGANGCNGGNCTTGATTGGCTNCACCTCGACGTGATGGACGGCAACTTCGTGCCCAACCTGACCTTTGGCCCCCCCGTCATTCGTAGCCTCCGAAAGGCCTTGGGCCCTNACGCTGTTTTTGACGCCCATTTGATGATTGAAAACGCTGAGGCCTGTTTCCAAGATTACATCGATGCTGGCTGCAATCACCTTTCCGTTCATGTGGAAGCCGTGAAGCACCTTCACCGCCTACTGGGTGCTATTCGGGAAGGNGGTGCAACCGCTGGCATCGTCCTCAATCCCGCTACGCCGGTCGAGGCCGCGCTTGAGGTGTTGAGCGAAGTGGATTTGGTGCTCATCATGAGCGTGAACCCTGGATTTGGAGGTCAATCCTTCATCCCGAACGTTGAGCATAAAATTCGAAGACTAACAGAAGCCATCAACGAACAAGTGGCGGCTGGGGGACGGTCGGTTCAAATCCAAGTTGACGGCGGCGTGAAAGCCCACAACATCGCCATGCTGCGAGACTGGGGCGTAACGAATTGCGTGGTGGGCTCCGGCTTGTTCAACGACCGCGCCTCCGTTGCTGACAACCTAACTGAAATTCACCAAGCACTCAATTGAGGAGGGGTTTTCATCCAAATCCTCGTGGTGAGTTTACTCTACCCTGTCCCGCTCAACCCCACGCGTGGCGTCTTCGTAGAGGACCATGTCCACCTGCTCAAGGACATGGGTCATGACGTGAAAGTGGTCAACCCGCTNCCCCGGATGCCGAAATACGCCGAGGCCAGGCGCTCGACGATGATGGGCGTCTCCAAAGCACCTCGCGCATGGAAACACCAAGGCGTGGAGGTGTTGGTGCCTCGATTCCTCGCGCTGCCAGACCATCCTTATCCGCGCTTGACCGCCAGCAGCATCGCTCGTCGAGTCGGATGGGTGGAAAAGAAACTCGGCTCATGGCGCCCTGACATCATCATCTGCCACACCCTGTGGCCTGTTGCCGGGCTGGCTGAACGCCTTGCACAGCGATGGGAATGTCCGTGGGTCGGCGTCGTCCACGGCTACGATTTTGATGTCGGTTTGANGCTCAAAGGCATCAGCCCTCGAATTCAAGCGTCCGCCACGGCGTGTTCTGCNTTGGTGTGTGCTTCGGAGCGATTGGCCAAAGTGGCCAACGCATTCTCCTCCGCGCCTGACCGGGTGGCAACCATTCCGTGCGTGACCGCGATCGACAGGGAATGGCGCAGGCCCGTCACCCCGATGAAAAAGGCCTGGCAAAAAGAGCCGATTGACATCCTGTTCCCTGCTGACCCGCGACGTCCAGAAAAACGCCACCTCCTGGCGCTCCAGACCGGGGAAGTCTTGGAGGGTCGCGGTTGGATGGTGGGCATCACTTCGCTGCGTCATCAACCCCGAGACATCGTTTACGACAGGATGTTGACCGCTGATGTCACCCTCATCACCTCACGCCGAGAGGCCGGTCCGTTGGTGGCTCGCGAATCCCTCCTGTGCGGCACTCCTGTGGTCAGCGTCGATGTTGGCGAGGTGAAGCATTACCTGCCGCCATCATGGGTGCAGCCCGAAGACCCCGAGGCTTTNGCCGACGGCATTGAAGCGGCCTTACGAACAGGATGGACGGAAGAAGAATCNGTGGACGAACGATTGCGCTTCGCTTCGACCGAGACGGTCAGTCAAGCGTGGAGCGAACTGCTCGCCAGCCTTGTTTCGTGAACAAAAACAACGGCAGACCAAACACCCACCACAGGGATTGGGTGGTCAATCCAACCACGATGAAGGCCATGCACAAGAGCACCAGCGTCCATTCGTCCTGGCGTGCACGCACGGACGTGATTTCACCGCTCATCCACCATGAAAGCACCAAGAGAACACCGGCAGAAAGGCTGCTGGCGATNGCGGCAGCGTACAATTTTGCCCCGTTTTCAGCCGGGCCGTTGAGCACCAGTACGGCGCCTAAGGCCACCGCAGCAAGCAGAACGAGGAGGATGAAGAGGGTGAAACGCCACGGCCGGTGCCCCGCCATCAAACTGGCATACGTGGGCGTNGCGAGCAACGTGAACCCCCACCCGGCCAGCAAGACGGTNAACAGGTCAACCGCTGATGCGCCATGGGTTCCGTCCAGGTAGGCAGCAGGAAAGGCGATGGGTGCAAGAAAATGAACGACGAGGTACCCCCCAAACAACCCGTAGGGCAGCAGTCCAAAGCACATGTTCGTGGCGTGACCAAGTTCTCTTCTGTGCTCCGCAGGGTCGTCCCTCACCTGCCCGAACACCGGCAGAAGAGCCGAACGAATAGCGGCTGGCACCACGAGGCCTGCCAACCAAACGAGTTGTGCAACGTGAAACACAGCACCGAGCGTCGCTCCCCCGGACGCGGCCACCATGAACTTCTCGATGCGAACCACGTACGGTAGAATGCCCAAGGTGATGGCAAAGGGCAACGCAGAGAACAAGAGGGCTTTCGACGAGGACCAACTCGCACCCAAATCGTTCCAGGTGATGGTGGAGGTGGGTTTTGGAGCCGTGCGCATCAGCCAATAGAGAGCAAGCAGCCAACCGGCNGTTGCCCCGAACAGAAACGCGCCCGTGTAGGCTGTTGCCGAAGTGGAGCCCTGCGAAGCGAGCACGGCATAGGCTGCGACCGTAAGGCCGCGCTCAACCACTTTTGTCATCGCCTCGAGTCGAGCCTCACCCAAGACACGAAGCCCCGAACGTGGAGCATAGGAAGCAACGTGGACCAGCGCAATCAGCCCCGCCAAGACCAAAAGTGAAGTTGGAGCCTCGATGTTGAGAAGACCCTCCGGACGGGCAAACACAGCGAGGAAAACAAAAGGTAACGCAGCGAGGATTTGCCAGCGGTACGTTCGCCAAACCGCTGTGGAAACCATCGAGGGGGCCTTGGTGCCGTCGCGTGCCAAGAGTGTGGGCAAGCCGAGGTCGACGATCAAAAACAGCGAGGCATAGAGGTCGATGGCAAGGACCATCCAGCCGTACTGTTCCTCCAAGAGCGCATGGGTCAGAACGATTTGTCCGATGAAGGCCAGAGCGACCGCCATCAGGTCGGCGCCAACGAGCCATGAGGCATCCCGGCCGCTGGAAGGGTTGCGATGCGCGCCCTCGCTCATGGAACAGGGAGGTTGCCCCCGCTTTCAAGCACTTCCGCCAATCTCAGGTGAGGTCGTCCTCTTCCACGCCCCAAGCCCAAAGGCTGACGGTTCCCTTTNCCCCTTCTTGTGTACCAAGGCGATGGACAAAAGGCGACTTTCGGAGAGCTCGTTGCAGAATGTGGGCTCGAACGTCCCGTCCTGCCCCTTCCAAGGCTTCGATAATCTGCGGCGTGGTGGCGGGCCCGTTGGTGCGCAACCAACCAACGATCCATTCCGCTTGTTCACGGTTGGCTTTGCGCTCTTCACTCCAACGCGAAGGACGGCCCATGTCAACAAAACGCCGTCAAGGGATGATGAAGATTTGTCAATCCTCATCGTCGAATTTGAGGTCCCGTGCGCGCTGCATAGCGGCGTCGTCGGTGAACCAAAACGTCGGCGTGGGGCCGAGGTCTTTGTCCCATCGCTGAACCGCCCGGGCAAACATTTCACCTTCGGCGTTTTCTTTGCACCACTTGAGGAACCATTCNGCTTGGGCCTGCATGTCCTCATCCCCTTCGGATTGGCGGCNAAGCATTTCAGCTTGGAGGGCCGTCATCAACATCCAGTTAGGCGTCATGGCGTAGGTGACGTAGGGGTTTCGTTCTGCGTTCACCTGCGTCCATTCGGTCCACAGCGAGAAAACCTGGTCGTAGAGATAGCCGATGGTCAAGACGCCGAGCATGACCGTGAGGAAAATGGCCAGAAGACCGAAGTACGTCGCCGGTATACCCACAAAGGAATCGTTGAAACAAAGAGTTTCGCTGCACGAGGCTTCGAATCTCCACCGAACATAGGGCCACACCAGCAGGGTGATGGTCGTGCCCCACAACAACAAACCGACCACCGCTTGAGATTGTTGCATCCGCCAATATTGGCGCATGGCCCACTTGCGAAACATGGAGGGCGGTACTGATTCAGACATGGGAACACACCCACGAGAAAATGCTCACTTAACAAGCCAACCCCTTACGGCCACCTTTGCAAGCCGTTTCATTTGGGCTATTCATTCACCGTTGATGTAAGCCAGCACCTCGTGCATGACTTGGGCAATGACTCGGATGTTGTCCTCGGTCAAGTGCGGTTGCAGAGAGAGGTCACAAGCGAATTCGATGTTGGCAATGGTGCCCTTGAGTTCATCTTTGTGAGCCTCAATGTATTCCCACTGGCGGAAATCACGAGCGTTGCGCTTGGCGCCAAAGATTTGCATGGGAACCCCTTCTTGCTTCATGACTTCGATGAAGCGGTCTGCATCGTCGCGAGACAGTCCAACGAGGTGGAATTGCATCGTGTCGCAGAAACTGTCCACTTGAGGAAGCGGCAGCGGAATCTCAATGTTGGCGTGATCGTTGATGAGCGAGTGGAGCAGGTTCCAATTTCGGACGTGAATGTCTTTGATGACCGGCAATCTGGCGATTTGAGGCGTCAGCATGGCCGCTGTGACCTCTTGCATGCGCATGGAATAACCAGGGATTTGGTTTTGAAGCGCGTCCATCATCTCGTGGTCGAGGTCGAAGTGCTTCAACCACAATCGCTCGTAGGAGCCAGCGTAAAGGACGGCTTTGGCGGCGTATTCGTCGTTGTTCGTGATGAACAATCCNCCTTCGCCTGCGCTCATGCCCTTGGAGGACTGGGTTGAGAAACANCCAATTTCGCCAAAGGTGCCGAGGAATTGNCCGTTCCAGCGCGTTTCGTAAGCGTGNGCGCAATCCTCGATGAAAATGAGGTTGTGCTTTCGCACCACGTCCATGACGGCGTCCATGTCGGGGACGTGCCCGCGCATGTAAGACATCAAGAGCACCTTGGCGCCAGAAGCAGCGGCCTTTCGGTCGAGGTCCTCGGCGTCCATGCCCCATTCACGGTTGCTCTCCACNAGCACGGGCACGGCTCGTGCATGCTGAATCACGCTGGGAACGGCATGGAAGGTGAAGGCGTTGGTGAGGATTTTGTCGCCGGGCTGGACACCGGCAATGTTGAGNGCGATGAACATGGCCGAGCCACAGGAATTGGTTCCAATCGTGTGCTTGACGCCCATGTAGTCAGAAAAAGCGTGNTCGAGGTTTGCNGTGATGGACGCTTCCTTGGATTTTGGCTGGTAGCGGTACATGACGCCNGCCTGCATGGCCTCCACTGCGAGGTCAATGCCCGCTTGAGGAATNGGTTTGAACGCCTTGTTGTCAAAATCAACGATGCTGTCGCCGCCTTCGACGACGAGTTTTCGTTGCTGCTTGGTCGATTCCATCCCATTCCCTCCAGTGCTGTGGAATCGCTGTCTATTTTCAATGTATTGAATTGGAAATTCATGGCTTTCAAGCATCAAGTGCTTGAAGTTCCTCAATCATGATTTCACACAATAAACGGCAATCCTCCGGGGTGAGCGTACTGGGCAGTCGGAGGTCGCAGAGACCGGACAATGTACGGTTGGTGGCCTCAAGGGATTGCGGTTCAATGTATTTCCAATGGCGGTGAACACTCGTGAATCCCTTGGGTGAAGATGCCCCAAACCACTTCAGCATCACGCCCCGCTTTGCGCAATGAGCGACGAAGGTTTCGATGTCTTCTCGAGGCTTCTTGATGATGAATTGTATCGATGTCGGTGCCAGCTCAACCGCAGAGGAATGAGAGGGCAGACGCAAGCAGGAGACGCCGTTAAGCCCAGATTCGATGGCAGCATAAACGGCCCTCCACGATGCGTTTCGTTGCTCAAGGTCCTCCAACTGTGGCAGGGCAACCGCAGCGGATAACTCGTTGAGACGCATGCTGAAATTCGGAATGGTGGGCGAATAATGATTCAAAAGGTCGGTGGGTGGAATGCACCCGTGTTGCTGATGAAGTTCGTAAGAGCCGCTCATCAACACCGCTTTGGCTGCCAAGTGGTCGTCATCGGTGAGGATCACGCCTCCTTCGCCTGCATTGATTTGTTTGTATGTTTGAAGTGAAAAACAGCCAGCGATGCCGAAGGTACCGAGAAGACGGCCGTCCCAGCGCGCCCCCAGGGTGTGAGCGCAGTCTTCGATGAGCAAGACGTCGTGTTTGCGGCAGAGGTTTGCGACTTCTTCCATGTTTCCGAAATGCCCTCGCATGTGAGAGAGAAGGAAGGCTTTCGGGCGATGGGCCTCGATTTGAGAGGCCAGGTGATCAAGGTCAACGATGAGGTTCTCCGTAATCTCCACCAGTTCAATTGAACAGCCGATGTTCGCTAAGCTTCCCGGCACGGGCGCCAAGGTGAACGCATTGAGCAACACCGTGTCCCCGGAAGAAACCCCTGCGCAGCGAAGGGCGAGGGTGATGGCCCCGCCTCCAGAATTCACGCAAATGGCGTATTTTTTCCCATGATAGGCTGCGAAGGCTGTTTCCAACTGCGCCACAAATTGACCGTCTGCCCGTGTTTCACCATAACGGAAGAGTTGTCCGGAGGCGAGGACATTCATCGCATTGTCAAGCGATTTCTGTGGCAGTGGAGCCACGCGCGTGAGGGGTATGGAAAACACCTTCCGCTCGCTCATGGTTCCTGCTGTCGCAACATGTTTAAATCAACATCTCTAAGCAATCAAAACAGGGATGGGTGCAGTTGGGACAGAAGGACATTGTCATGCCTTGGCATCTCAACGTCGTGGACGACCCCGTCTCGCTGTCCGAACATCTGGTCCACCGAATGCATCACAATCGCAATCCACTTCTGATTACGCTGGAAGATAAATTCGCAAGCCGCGTCTACGTTAAGGAGCACTCGGACTGTCAACTTCCAGAGGTGTATCATTTTGTTCAAGCCAAGGATTTTCACATCCCTTGGGATGATTTGCCAGAGCGGTATGTCTTGAAATCAAATCACTGGTCTGGTGATTCAATCTTCATCATCGACAACGCCAAAGAGCCTCTTCCTCACCTTCCACGAGCACGATTTCCAAAGTTGCGTTCGGGCAAGCAGCACGGCTACTATGTGATTCGTAAAGGGCGTGACCAATACGGAAGACCATGGCCACGATGGCGTATTGAGAGGAAGCTTCGACGCGTGCTCAAGAAGGATTTTCCCGTGTCCTTGGAGTGGGGTGCGTACAACATCAAAGAACGAGGCATCATGATTGAAGAATTCCTTGAAGGCGATGACGGCGGTGCACCCACCGACATCAAATTCCATTGTTTTGGTGGAAAAGTCGGCTTCATTCAGATTGAATCGGGGCGGTTTGGCAAAGAGATCAAGCAGAACATTCACCTCCCGGACGGGTCGCTCATTGACACCCTCGCCGACGCAACCAAATGGTTCAACGATACTTCGTTTGGCAACTTGCGAACCCACCTCGGAGAACAACGGATTTCCAGAATGATTGAGGTTGCCGAACAGTTGAGCCATGAAATGGACTATGTTCGCGTGGATTTGTTTCTCATCGGCGATACCGTGTATTATGGAGAATTCACCAATTACCCCCGTTCAGGCCAACCTCAAGGACCTGTATGGGAAGCACTGGCCGGAAAATTGTGGCGAGAAGCGAGAGGCGTTGCACCCAACGCAGAACAGAACAGCGTGGTGGATGAAGCGCTTTCGAAGCGGACACATCATTGACGGCCAGCGTCAAACATCTCACGCAGGCTGCCGTCTTGCAGCATCTCAAGGGCAATGTCCGACCCGCCGATGAGTTCGCCGTGAACGAAAATCTGAGGCATGGTGGGGAAGTCCGACCAAGCGCAAATGGAAGGAATGGCTCGTGCGTCGCTGAGGACGTTGACGGAGGCGAATTCCTCACCGAGGGATTGGAGAGCTTGTGCGGCACGGTTGGAAAAACCGCACTGAGGCTGGTTGGGGCTGCCCTTCATGAAGAGCACGAGGGGGTGGTCATCGACGAGGCTTTGCAGTTCTTCTGGGGTCCAGTTCATGGGGTTCACTCCTTATTTCTCTGTATTCGGCGGATGTGGACGCCTTGCCCTCCGCCGTGCGGGTCAAAGGCCGTGTCGCCAGCCGTTTCGGCTTGGGCGGGGGTCATGCACTTGAGGTCAAGTGCGTGAACGGGATGAGGGATGTGCTGCTTCATGACGGCGAGCACTTGCTTTTGACGCTGGAGGGGACGGACGCCTTCGAAGGTCTCGGAGATGACGCGAACGTGAAAGTGGTCCCCCGAGCCGTGCAGGTCAATGACTTCGACATGGGCTTCCGGAACGGCCTTCAAGACCTCCGCCTCAATCCACGCCGCCTCAACCATGCTCACGCCTCAGCCATGCCTGTATCCGCACCTTCTTTGAACCTGCGCTCTTCTCAACACCGCTCATTCAGTAGCCAATTTTTGGAGAATAGCGTCCACGCCGGTGGCTTTCTGCACCCGCAGCCAAGGCTCGACCGTCCTCGTTTCCATGTCCTGCTTGAGGCGTTGCGTTCCACCGCCGCTGATGTTCAGAAGAATGCAATCATCCTTTCCTACTTCACCGGATTCAACGGCCTGAAGCAGACTGGCCGCAGCAACGGCGCCCGGCGTCATGATGTCGATGCCTTCGGTGGATTCAATCATCTCACGAGCGTTGACAGCGTCTTCCCGTTCGACGATGTAGGTTTGACCGTTTGAGCCTTTGAGGATGTCATGCACGGCTCCAACTTGGCCGTAGGCCGGGCCTTTGTTGAGCAGGTAATCGGAGTACACCTCAACCTCTTCGGCAGGGTAATCCTCGGGAACAAGATGGTCGCGCCCTGCTTGCCATGCGTTGTGGATGGGGTGGTGCTCAACGTTTTGCGAAACATGTTGGCGAGGGGCGGGGCCCTCAAACAATCCTGCTTCAATCAAGCGGTCCGCCATTTCATGAATGCCAATGGGCCCGGGGCCGCCGCCGATACCCTGGAAGTAATGGTCGGGAAGGCGGCCGATGGTGAAGGCAGCATCAAGCATGAGACTCCCGATGCCGTCCCGACGGGCGACGTTGTGGACGCTGCCTTCCATTTGCCAGCCGGGAAGTTGAGCAGCGATGCCTTTTGCGACGGTTTTCGCGTCGTAGTAATCGCCGTCTTCAACCACCACCAAGCGCACAGTTTGGGCAGAGTTTTCAGGTCGTGCCCAGATCCGCTTCGCATGCGCCTTCCCGACCACGATGATGAGCGGTGTACCGTTCAGGCCGCAAAAATGTGTGAAAGCGCGGCCAGTGTTTCCGGCGCTCGCACAAATCAATCCTTTTGCATCATGGTCATGCATGCGTTGGATGGTTGGAACCGCTTCCATGTCCTTGAAACTCCCCGTGGGGCACAGACCACCCTTCTCCGGCCAGTAGCCGTGAAAGGTAACCCAGAGGTTGGAAAGTCCCATCACTTCTCCTAACGCATCAGCCTTGTAGGTCACCGTGCCGGCGACGTACTCGTTGGCCTTAGATACGGGCAACCAGGAAAGGTACCTCCACACGCCCTCTGCGCTGTCTTGAATCTCAAAAGGCTCGCTGTACACCGCCCGCAGTAAGGCGTTGTCCGTGTAGTGAAGCGTGTAGGCGTCGTTGATGAGGTCGCCCGTTTTGAGACACTGGAGTTGATACTTCAGATATTCACCCCCAAGGCCGACCTACAGCAAAACAGGCCCAGCCAATTTTCTGAAGATGATCCAAATCAAGCACACGACGGCCGTCGTAAATTCGAGGGGTGTCCATCTGCAGGGCAAGCGCTACCCAGTCAATGTCAATGCAGGCTTGGTGGGCGGTCACCAAGACCGCAAGGTCGTGGCCTTTGGCCTGAGAAAGGTCTTCAATCACGTCCACCGAATCAGGGAAGGTGTCGGCCTCAATATGAGGATCGTAGACGCTGACCTGAATCCCTCGTTGCTGCAGGGCCTCTGCCAGTGGTTCTGCAGGT
>NZEQ01000061.1 GCA_002689105.1 Verrucomicrobiales bacterium
CCTGCTGGCGTTGTCAAGGCGCTTGATGGCGTGAGTTTTGAAATCCACGAAGGCGAACGTGTCATTCTTCTGGGCCCCTCGGGTTCTGGAAAAACCACGCTTTTGAATTGTCTTTCAGCCCTCGACAGCCCAACCGGCGGAGCCTACACCTTCATGTCCAATCAACAGGAAGAATTGGATGCAGTCCCTCGAAACAATTCCGAGAAAATGACCTCGTTTCGAAGAGACAATATTGGGTATGTGTTCCAATTTTTCAATCTCCTTCAAGACTTGACCGTTTTGGAAAACATCCTCTTGATTCAAGAATTGGCGGGTAAAAAAGACCCAGCTCGAGCAAGGGAATTGTTGAAACTTGTCGGCCTGGAAGCTGAAGTTGACCGTTTTCCCGGTGAAATCAGCGGGGGCCAGCAACAGCGAGTGGCCATTGCTCGCAGCATTGCAAAGCGCCCAACCCTTCTGCTGGGCGATGAACTCACCGGTAACCTTGATACTGAAACCTCAAACAAAGTGATGGAGGCTTTGGTGAGTGCTTGCAAGCAAGAAAACATCACCTCAGTGTTCGTCACACACGACGAAGGCTTGGTGAAATATGCCACCAGAGTTATTCGAATTGACAGTGGAAAAATCGTCTCAGACGAACAAACCAACAACGATTCTTCGGAGTGAGGTTTTGCGATGTCTGCTCTCTTGAACAAGCGCTTGGCTCGAAGCCTATGGCGAACCAAATTACGGCTTTTGGCCGTCGTGCTGATGGTGTTTGTTGGCGTTTTTGCTGGCATCACCTTTGGAGGCTATGCTCACAATCTTGGAGGCATGTACGATACCATGCAAGCCGACGATGAAACCGGAGCGAATCTCGCCGACCTGTGGATCGATAACCG
The DNA here is from genome assembly GCA_002689105.1 of Verrucomicrobiales bacterium. Classification (GTDB taxonomy): domain Archaea; phylum Thermoplasmatota; class Poseidoniia; order Poseidoniales; family Poseidoniaceae; genus Poseidonia. The sequence continues at coordinate 882 of NZEQ01000061.1, forward strand.
CAGTGCTCTTTGGACGCCAGATGAAGTCAATGCGTTCTGTACCGCTCTGGAAACCGCTTGGGATTCTTCATCCGTTTCCCAATCGCTTGACTCTTGCGAGGGCCGAACCGTGACACAAGGTGCGATGTTCCACACCAACGATACCGGCCAGCACATCATCAACTCACTGTGGCACGGCATCGCCGAGGGCGCCAACGCCGATCGCGTGTGGATGCCAGACGGGCATTCTGAAGGCCGACTCGCTGTTGCTGCCGATGAGATTGTCATCGATGCTCACGTCACTGAAGCCCTTGAACTCAGTCTTGGCGATACGGTGAGTATCGGAGCCGGTAATGCAACGGCCGATTTCACACTCGTTGGCATGGGATACCATCCACTCCATGTGCTCATGGCGCCAGAAGGAACGCTGTTCCCTCCCGAACCGGGTCAATACGTCGTCGGCTACCTTTCTGATGCTGGAATGGCTCGTCTCTCTGGCGAAGTCATTGGCTCAAGCAATACCATTCTGTTGGATGTTGAAGGGACGCCATCGTATGATTTACCCGACACCAGCGAGTACGAGGGCTATGAGATTGACGCCGTGAAAGGACTTGTCGAAACAGCTCTAACCGAGGCCGAGTTGGACGCCCGTGTTCGAGACCGGGGCCAAAACGAGCCGGTTGAAGTCATGCGGCAGGATTTGAAAGGAACCGAGCGAACCACCGTCCCCTTCACCGTCATGATCGCTTCAATCGCCGCCATCACCATCGTCCTCAGTCTTCAGCGCTTGGTTCAAAGTCAAGCCAAAGAAATCGCAGTGCTGCGAACATTGGGCGTCAAGCGGTCATCGCTCATGACCGGTTATCTCATCGCTCCGTTGGTGATTGGTGGCATCGGTTGTGCTCTTGGTGCATTGGCGGGACCAAGCGGCATGAATGGGATGTTGGACTTCTACCAAGATTTGGTTGGTGTGCCGATTGTGGAACGCACCGTTCCATCGTCCGTGGTCGCATCCGTCATCGGTTCAACGATGATTGTCGTGTTCTTCTCGGGCGCTTTCCCAGCATGGAAAGCAAGCCGTTTGGATCCTCTTGCTGTGTTGAGCGGTCAAAACGAGATGCGCGTGGGGTCAAACCTGTTGCGAAAACTCACCTCGTGGATGCCAACAACGCTTGGGCTCTCGATCCGCTCGAGTGTCCGGAAACCCATTCGTCTGACCATGACTTTTGTCGCCGTTGGCATCTCGTTGATGCTCTTTGGGTCCATTCAAATGATGTCAGCAGGCTTGCAAGACACCATGGTCGGCGGCCTCGAAAATGACCAAACTTGGGATGCACAAGTCTACATCATGCCGGATGCAGAAGGCCCGGTTGTTGATTGGGCTGAAAATTATTCGGCGACGTTCGAGATGCTGATTGAAATGCCACTTGGCTCCGTTGAAGATTCCGAGGGCATTGAACGGGTCTTCACACTTGTTGGTCTGGATTCATTTGAAACCGGAATGCGTTCAGTTTCAATTTTAGACGGAGATGCTCCAACTTCATCTGCTGGATTAACGCAAGTGATGATGGATGAAGGGAGCATGACGTTCCTCGGTTGGACCGTTGGAGACCGGCAAACAGTCAATCTCAACGGCGTTGATACCGAAGTCGAGATCGTGGCCACNTCGGCAGCAGAATTGGCAAGAACGATGTATTTCTTGCGTGAGGATTTGAGCGGAATTCTGGGCGTCAATGCGACCTCAGTCTATCTGGACCTCCCTCAAGGCGTTGAGGTTGATTCTGCCTTAGGAGAAGCGTCCATGGGCATCGTTGAGCGACAGACGGTCCTTGATGGCATCAACAGTTTAATTGACCAGCAAACCCAGGTTTTCCAGACGATGATGTACCTCGGACTGTTGTTTACGGTTGTTGTCATGTTCAATACAATGATCATGAACGTCGCTGAACGCGACTTTGAACTGGCGACNTTACGGGTTCTTGGTGCATCGACGCGCAGTCTTGGAACAATGCTTCTNTTTGAGAGCCTGCTGATTGGGATCATCGGTGGCATTGTAGGTGTTTTNTTTGCGTATGGAGGNGCCGTNGGGTTAGCTGCCTCGTTCTCATCTTGGCAATTCTTTGTGCCGGTGACCATTGTTCCAAGCGTAGCATGGCAACTCATGAGTGGAGTCATCATCATCGCCGCAGCCATGACGCCGTTTGGTGTATGGCGACTGCGTCGGATGGATTTGGTTGAGAAAGTCAAGGACCTTTCTCAGTGAAGCGATTCATTCATGGGGCGACTTCCCCTCCTTGTTTCCATGGTGGAACTTCCAGAACCCGGACGTCGCATCAAAGCGCGTGTTTCCACCCACAACGAAACGGTGGAACATGTCGGTCTCGTCCTGCCTCCAGCGGCTCCACGACACGTCTCGATCAAGTTGGACAATGGCTACAATGTATCCTACCCCGTCGAAGCCGTGGAAGAATGGGAAGAACTCGACCCGCTTCAGCCCCCTCCAAGCGGCGAACTTCATCGGCCAGAGGAAAATGATGCCCTGCCCAGAGTGCGACTCATCCACACAGGTGGAACCATCGCATCCAAAGTGGACTATGCCACAGGCGCCGTCGAAGCCAAATTCGAACCTGAGGAAATGCTAGATGCCATCCCCGAACTCGCACAAATCGCTCGTTTGGATGCCGTCAAAATTGGCAACATGTTCAGTGATGACATTCGACCAAAACATTGGAACATCATGGCCAACGCTTGTGCCGATGCCTTTGCAGACGGTTGCCGGGGGGTGGTCATCGCTCACGGCACCGATACCCTTCACATCACCTCATCAGCGTTGAACTTCGCCTTTGCTGGCAAAGGAACACGCCCCGCTGGTCCCATCGTCATGGTGGGCTCCCAGCGCTCAAGCGACCGAGGCTCGTCCGATGCCACGGAGAACCTGTTGGCGGCTGTTCATTGGGCGGCCACCGGCCCGCTCCCCATTGGTGATGCCGGCGATGCGGTTTCGCTTGTGATGCACGACGCTCAAAGCGATGGCGTGATGGCCGTTCACTCGGGCCTTGCAGTTCGCAAAATGCACTCCACTCGAAGAGATGCCTTTCAAGCCGTGAACGGCCAACCGATTGCAAAAGTCACAATCTCACCTGACGGATTTACGACCACGTGGCTGCCGTGGTATGAGAAGGCTCGAGAAGAAGCCACTCAACGACCGGTGGCCGAGCGACCCACGACCTATGAACCCGGTCAACGCTTCGCCCAATTCATCGCAGGACCATGGCTTTACGCCGAACAAATCGAAGCCGTGGTGAACACCGGCGTCCAAGGCGTCATCATCCACGGCACCGGGCTTGGCCATCTCCCCATTGATGACCCGCAAAACGATGCACCGGAAAACGCCCTCTTGTGGCGGGCCCTCACGAGATGCGTGAACAGGGAATTACCGGTGTTGATCGTCAACCAATGCATTCACGGCCCGGTCGATATGAACGTCTACTCCAAAGGTCGCAAACAGCAGGCGATGGGGCTGTTGGGCCATGGCATCACCTCAACTCCAGAAGCCATGACGGCCAAGTTGCACTGGGTGCTTTCTCAAAACTTGGACATCAAAAAGGCCCTTGCCTCAAACCTGTGCGGAGAACACCGCGAGACCTTGTGGGAATGAGCGTTTGAATCAAAAACCGAGTCGGATGTGATTGAACCGTGGACAACCAAGTCAACGATGCTTTGGAAGACCTCCGTGCGAAGCGTGAAAACGCTCGCCTAGGCGGTGGCTTGAAGCGTCAAGAATCCATTCGTTCAAGCGGTCGAGGAACCGCTCGAGACCGTATTGGCCTCCTTTTGGACGAAGGTTCCTTCCTCGAGGTTGATGCCTTCGTCACCCACCGAACCGATGACCACAACATGTTCCTCCACCAAACCCTGGGCGACGGCGTGGTCGCCGGCCAAGGAACCGTTGAAGGTCGACGAGTGTATTGTTTCGCTCAAGATTTTAGCGTCCATGGCGGAAGCATGGGGGAAATGCACGCTCTCAAAATTGCCAAAATCGTTGAGATGGCTGAACGGGCAAAAGCCCCGCTTATCGCCATGTGGGACGGAGGCGGTCAACGCGCCCACGATGGCGTCAATGCATTGGCAGGAACGGGAGAAATGCTCGACCGGCTGGTCCAGTGCAGTGGACGCATACCGATGATCAGTGTCGTCCTTGGCCCCGTAGTCGGCGTTTCTGCCTTGGCAGCCTCCCTCTCCGACTTCACCATTCTGGGCGAGGAGCACGGCCAACTCTTCCTCTCATCCCCCCTTGAAACGCCGGAGGTCATCAACGGCGAAGTGGACGCTGCTGGCCTTGGCGGCGCCAACCTCCACGCTTCCCGTTCCGGTATTGCTTCCTTGATCGCTGACGACGAAGAGGACGCCTGTGAATTGGCAGCCACACTTCTTTCCTATCTTCCCGACCACAACATGGCCGAAGCGCCGGTGTTGGCCACGGGCGACCCCATGACGCGATTAAACGACACCCTGCAAGACATTGTACCCGACAACCCCAACAAACCCTACGACATGGTCAGCGTGGTCGAAGAAGTCGTTGACGACGGGGTGTTCATGGAATTGTTCCCTGCTTACGCCGATAACATCATCATCGGTTTTGCCCGTATGAACGGTTCAACCGTTGGCGTCATCGGCAACCAACCCAAAGTGCTCGCAGGTTGTCTCGACATCGACGCCTCCATCAAAGCGGCACGATTCATTCGAACCTGCGACGCGTTCAACATCCCACTTCTGACCTTCGAGGATGTCCCTGGCTTCCTCCCTGGTGTTGTTCAAGAGTGGGGCGGCATCATCCGACACGGAGCGAAGTTGCTGTTCGCCTACGCTGAAGCCACCGTGCCCAAACTCACCCTCGTCACTCGCAAAGCCTACGGCGGAGCCTATCTCGCCATGTCTTGCAAGCACTTGCAAAGCGATTACAACGTGGCTTGGCCCACGGCAGAACTCGCCGTTATGGGTGCAGAGGGGGCGGTCAACATCATTCACAGGAGAGAGATTGGAGCGGTCCCTGATGAAGAAAAAGAAGGCGTCCGCCAACGACTCGTAGACGAATACAAAGCCAAGTTCGGCGACCCCTACGTTGCAGCACGCAACGGCTGGTTGGATGACGTCATTGAACCGCAGGAGAGTCGCCTCAGGCTGTGCCGCGCCCTGAACATTTTGAAATCAAAGCGAGAATGGTCGCCACCAAAGAAACACGGAAACATTCCGTTGTGATCATTTCAACCGATTCGCTCTTGCCAAGAGCCCTCCGCCACCGGTCGATTCCTCCGTTGAGTCGTCCTGAACCACCGCAGGCATGACGTCATTGACGGAGTCGTTGCGCTGTCGCAAGAACAAAACAGCGACGAGGACCACGAGGAGACCAACGCCGGCGCCTGCGAGAACCACGCTGCTTAGACCGCCCGTCTCGTCTCCGGAAGGACCGCTTTGGCCCCCGTTCGTGTTGTTGACCAACGAGGGGTCAAACACCGTTGTTGCCAAGACGCTCCGGTCCAAATCCGAATCGTAGATTTCAAGCTGAATGTAGACCGAGGCAGCGGCTGCGTCGATGGGAAGAAGCGTCACGCACTGGAAGACACCGCTGGAACTGCTCAGGCACGAATGGTTCACCGCCACGTTCACGTTGTCAACGGAAACATTGGCATCGGTGTTCACCGCCCCATCCACATCCACCACAGACCAGTACATGTTGGCGGTTGACCCACCGAGGGATTGAACCGAATCAATGTTGACAAACGGGAGGTCGGGCACAGGCTCAACGGTGAGTTTCAGGGAAGCGCTGTGGGTAGATGAGCCATCGGAAACATTCAGCCAGACCTCATCGATCACACCGAAGAAATCCGTCCTTGGCGTGAACATCATCGACCCGTTGACCTGCGTCACCGTGATGTCGGTTCCACCCCCTTCGAACGTCCAGGTCAAGCCGTCGCCGTCAACATCGTAGGCCATCGCTTCCAAATCAAGCGTCATGGTTTCGTCCTCAAGCACAGTCAGATTGCTCCAAGCACTGTTGTTGATGAGGACCGGGTCGTCCACCGGGTTGACCACCACCGGTATCTCCAACATCAACGAGGGGTTTACACCATCAGAAACCAGGAGTTGCAAAACGGTGGCTCCGTGCTGGTTTGGCAACGGTGTGATGGTGATTTGTTCGCCTTCGATGCTGTAGCGCACCGGCGACTGTGTCCCGCTCTTCTCATCATCAATTCGAACATCCAGTTCTTCGCCCTCTGGGTCGGAGACCACCTGAAGAACATTGTAGGCGAGACTCGGCCCGTCTTCGTCCATCTCTTGTATCGGGACGGTTCCATCCTTGACCGGTGGGTCGTCAACGGGGGTGAGCACAACACGGAGTTGCGTTGTTGCTTCGTCAACGGTCAAGCCATCACTTCGTAAAACGAGGTCCAACTTGCACTCGCCCAGCCATTCCTCGTCAAGGGGGTGAGTGACGGTAAGCGACAGGCCATCTTCAGCGACGCTCAATCCGAAATGGTTGGCGTCGGTGTCAGAAAGGGAAGCATCCACCACGCGAACGGGTTGGCCGTCTGGGTCAACAGCGATACTTGAGGTGTTGATGGCCTTCTCCCCACGTTGGGCGAGGTAAATCACTGGCTTTGGCGAAACGAGTTCAATGGGTGTGTTCTCCCTCAAGACGGTGGTGGTAAAGATGCTGGGCGCGCCCTCCACCTCCACTCGCAACCATGCTTTCTGTAAGCCAGGAGCGACCGGTGCCATAGGATATTGACACCCTGCAGTACCGTTGGGTGACAACGTAGGCGTTGTTTCCCACGGCCCGTTGAACCAACCGCAGGTGATGTTTACGTCCCACCCCGCAGGTAATTCAGAGAAATTTGTGCCGTCGCGAAGCGTCCATTCAAGTTGAACCTCAAGGGCCTGTGTTCCATTGATCGTATCGGAAGAGTTGTGGCTCAACGCTTGCGAGGTCCATCGCAGGAAGGAAGCCGGCGTCAGGTCTTCGTCAACGTAGGCGTTGGCATCGCTGACCGTACGAGGTCCATTCAAACGGTTGAAGGCCTCACGGAAACGTTCGTGGTCGGCGTGCAGAATCGTATCGAGATAGGCGACGACATGGTCGGAGCTAATCTCAATTTGAGCCGTCTGACTCATCGTCGCATCACCGTCGTTTTCGAAGAAGTTCTGGCTGTCCTGGAATTGATAGTGGTTCGCACCCAGCAGATGCATCCAGTGCCAGGCGATGCCGCCGTGCTCCTCCACCCGCTCCATGGCTTCCTGTGATGGAGCGACCTCGTCAACGGTCCCCGTGATGAAGAACCCGACGTTGGGAGTAGGGGGGTTCGGGGTTGCAATATCCGACCACGAGAAGCCTTGTTCGAGGCTTTCAAGATTGAGACCAAGGCCGAACAAACCTCGAGGGGGATGGAAGGTGTCAGAACGTGTACTTAGGTCCCAGAATGGATAGGTGAGATAGGCAGCAGTGGCGCCCAAACCGTGCCCGGAAACAGCCCAATGGTCAAGGTCGATGTTGCCAGTGCTACCCAANACATGTCGGTTGGTCTGGTTTTGTTCTTCCATCTCATCAGCGAGGTCCACCAGCAATTCCAGCGTCTCCTCCACATCCGTTTCGTCTGAAACCGGTTGGGTCACGATGACGATGAAACCCCTCTTGACGAGTTCATNGGTCAGCAGAGTGTAGCTGTCGATGGATTCACCGCTGTCTCCAATGAACACCAACCACGAAAACGGCCCGTTGCCAGCCATCTCCTTNTCTTCTCCCTCAAACATCGCTGGGTAGACCATGCGAACTTCAGGCGAAAAAGGGCCGCCAAGACGGAATTCNGTCCATCCAACGGGAAAATCTACGCCCTCGTGGCTGCCCTCAAAGGAGGTNCCTTCCTCAAGCAAAGCCAAGACAGACGGTGAAGCAAGCGAGAGAACCACAACGCATGTCAGCAGCGTACGAAGACGGAGCATGCTCATCCCTTAGGTCGTCGTCGGCGTGGTAAATCAAAGAGTCTTCCCCCTCATGCATAGGAGGACAGCACGCATTCTGCTTCCAGCAAGCGTGTCAGGAGAAGCCCCAAGTCCGGGAGGTCTCCGGCCCTTTCAGGAGCCCACAACCGTCGCCAGCAAGCNAGGTGCTGAGCGACGAGAAGCCAGCGCCCGTCCAAACCATTCTGCATGATGGCTGCAACNCGTTCATCTACAGAACCCTTCATCGGGTTGTACGAAGAGTTGAGGCAAATTGCATCGGCTTTCCCCTCGAGCGTCCCGTCAAAATCAACGAAGACCGTTGGCGCTTCATCGGTGATGCCTTTTGACCACGTTCCGTCCTCCAACGACCGTTTGCTGGGCAATTGATGGAGACGGCCGCCCGCCGCAGTCCAGGCCGCTGCCGTGGAACGTGCTGCACCACCCCCGCCGACCAGACCCAAAACATGCTCTTTTGCTTCGATACCGTGGTGGTGCAGGGCGTCCACGACCCCTTCGCCGTCAACGCCTGCGCACCACCAACCGCGTCCATCCCATCGCAGCACATTGACGCATTTGTTCACCATGCTTTCGTCGACGGCCANCACGGCTCCCGAATCGAGTTGGTGTTTGAGCGGAGCGGTCAAGTTGAGCCAAATTTCATCATCAAACATNCGAGTGGGGAGGTCCGCATCCGAGGGTTGTGCNTCTGTGCGCNTCGGGTGTTGCGAGACCAACTTGGGNTGGCATTCCAAAACCAGCATGGCTTCGTCTACGGCCTTGCTCACCAAGGCTTTGGTTCGAAATTTGTTGAAGACGGACTGGGTGTAGGCCCACGGAATGGGCTCGGGAACCGTACCTGCATAGCCCCAAGCAAAAGCATCGGGGATAGATGAGACATCAACAAGTTCCATTCTCAGTTGCTTGTCACTCACCTTCAAGCCCAAGTGTTTGACCACCAGCGCAACGAGAAGCGGAGAAAGACTGTGGTCCACAGGTCGGCCGGCAATTCCATATCGAATTGCTGCCATGTCATCACCAAAGGCTCACAACACAAAAAGGCGACGAATGCCGTCTTAACCTTCAAGAGGGAGTGGGCCGTCAGAGAATACATGGGAAAAGCCGTCGGATTGATGACCGCAGGTCTCGGCACCTACATGACGTTCAAGATGTGGGCTGAATTTCAGGATGCCCTTGGAACGGTCTTTGGCGCCTCATGGGGCATCATCATCGCCACGGTGGTCTTCTTGATTTACCAGTCCAACAAGAACGAGAAAGCCTACGAAGCCTCGTTCGGTGAAATCATCCCCAAGTCCATCAGCAAGGGACAAATGGAAGCCGACAACCCTCAACCTCTGGTGTTCATCGCTGGCTTGTACGTCTTCATCATCGTCATCTTCGAGATTCTTCTCGGTGCGATATGATGGTGAGCCGTCATGCCCGGCCTCATGGAAGTCTTCATCCTCAAAGAGCGAGTGAACGACAATCGGGACGATTCAATCTTCATGATGTTGTTTGAAAAAGCCTTCATCTTGATGTCGCTTTTGGTCATCATGCTCATCGGCATCGCCCTCAACCTTCCCGCCTGGGGCGTTGGCGCCCTCGTCGGGGCTTCGCTCGGACCCATCGTTTACGGGCACTACTACTTCATTTACATCCGACCGGCAAAAAAACAGCAGAACATTGATGTGAACAAGAAGCAACGAAAGAACAAGAGGAAGTAATATGGTACTCGGATTTTCGTCGATAATGGAATTTTTTGGCTTGGGAGACATCTCTGGAATTGATGTCTTCTTTGCCGCTATGGCCGTGATTGGAACCATCCTGTTCATCATTTACTTCGCCTTGGTGTTGATCGGNGGCGTTGCAGACGGTATTGCTGATGCCATTCCCTTCCTTGATGTGAATTTCGAAATGGACGCTGAAGGCGTCTTCCACATGCTGACCATACAGGGCTTGTTGAGTTTCATGATGATGTTCGGCATCTTCGGCCTTGCCGTCTCACAAGGAGACTACGGTGCCCTTCCCGCAATTACAGCCGGAACCATCACCGGCCTTGCGTCAATGTGGATGGTCGGGAAAGTCTTCCAAGCGATTGCGGGCCTCGAAACCGATGGGACCGTCGCTCACAACCAAGCCCACGGTGCGAAAGGCACGGTCTATCGGACCATCAAGCCAGGACAATCCGGCCAAGTCCAAGTTGAATTCCAGGATGCGTTGCGCACCTGTGAAGCCGTTGCGGAAGATGAAACCCTTACCATTGAAACTGGGAAGTTCATCACCGTGACTGGAAACATTGCCGAAACTTTGGTGGTCAGACCGCTCAAAATTAGCGACGCCATCGCCGAAGAAGAGTGACACGGCTCGCCGTGTTAACTCTCTTAAAGGAGAACTGAAGTGGGCCAACCATGATGGAAACCTTGGTGCTCATCGGAATCGCTTTGTTTGTCGGAATCGTGCTTGCAACCGTTTATGTCGCAACCAGCCGCTACAAACTCGCCCCAGCCAACAAAATCCTCGTCGTCTACGGTAATACCAAGGGCGCTGGTGCCGCACAATGTTATCACGGCGGTGGTAAGATTGTCTGGCCGTTGGTCCAGAACTATGCGTTCCTCGACCTCCAACCCATGACCATCAACATCAACCTAGAGCACGCTCTTTCCCAACAGAACATCCGTATCAACGTGCCATCGACCTTTACCATCGGTATTGACACGAAGCCCTCCATCATGCAAAACGCTGCTGTCCGTCTTCTCGGCCTCCAACCCAGCGACATTGAAGCCATGGCAAAAGAGATCATCTTTGGTCAACTCCGTCTCACTGTTGCCTCGCTCACCATTGAGGAAATCAACGGCGACCGTGAAGCGTTCTTGAGCCAAGTGGTCAACAACGTCGACACCGAACTTCACAAGATCGGTCTTTACCTCATCAACGTCAACATCACGGACATCACCGACGAAGCTGACTACATCAAGTCCATTGGTGCCAAGGCCGCCGCACAAGCCATTGCCACAGCCGACGTCGACCGAGCCAACGCTACCCGAGACGGTGCCGTCGGTCAAGCAGAAGCCGACCGAGCCCGTGAAATTC
>NZEQ01000062.1 GCA_002689105.1 Verrucomicrobiales bacterium
AACTTGCTTCCCCATGATGTAGAGAATCAAGGCAACCATCATGGCGAACAAACCGATGAGGGTCATGGCGATGGTGATGAGCGACACCCCGATGGAGGTTGAATTGAGTTCAGTGAACATGCTCGCAAGGTCGCCAGACAGTCGATAACCCAAGACAAAGAGCACCACGCCAGGAATGCCGAATAACAGGAGCGGGTGTTTTGATTCCAACATCCAATAGAAGAGTTGAGCAAAACGTGAGGCTGTAGCCAAGGATTGACGCTGCGGCAATTGAATCTGAACATCGCTTTTCACGAACCTCGCTCGGACCTCATCGGAGATGTCATCTGTCGTAGCATCATGCGGGAGCTCGGAAAGGTGCTGGGCACCACGAAGGCTGACCACAAGGTGACCCAATTCAGTGGAGGAAAGAGGTGTCCCATTCTCGTGGTTGACGGATGAATCTTCACGATAAAGATGGTGAATGTCCCAACCCTCCCGGGCTCTGTTGACGCTCAGNGGTAAGTCCGATAATTTCCACTGAGCAGTGATGGGGAGAAACAACGTCAATCCGTCATGTGAATCGAGGTCCAGGAGGACTTTTGACAACGCTTGGGGCGTAAGGTCGCCATCGTGATGAACGACGCTCGAACCAACCTCATTGGCCAATTCAACGGTTTCGTCATTGGAACCCGTATCAAAAAGAATCACCTCATTGGCCACCTCACGGCTCCGAACAATGAGCGAAACGATGCGCAGTTCAATGTCCCTCCCAATGAGGACAACACGCTGTAGAGGTGGACTCACGATTATCTGTCTTGCCTTGAGGCTATGAAACCTGTTCTTGGCAGGAGGGGGAGGAACCGCTTTCAAGCATAAATTGATTGAGGCGAGACCCAAGGAGGGGCCATGTTGCAGGGCTGGCACATTGGCGTGGTCATCCCGGCACGAAATGAGGAAGAGCACATTGCTGAGGTNATCGAGAGTTTACCNCCTTTTGTTGATGTGGCCGTGGTCATTGATGACGGTTCNGAGGACCGCACGGCAGAAAANGCCACCAGCGCCAACCCNAGGTGTGAGTTAACCCTCCTAGAAGGCGGAGGAAAGGGTGTTGGTTCAGCCATTGACATGGGTCATCAACATCTCTTGAAGACCTTCAAATCGAAGTTTATCAGCGTGGTCATGGCCGGCGACGGCCAGATGAATCCAGACGATGTGGAAGGTTTGCTTCAACCTATTTTTAACAACCAAGCGGACCATGTCAAGGGCAATCGCCTCCAACACGAACATGGATTCAACAACATGCCAAGGTACCGGCAAATGGCCTCAAAACTCCTCTCTTTTTTCACGACGCTNGCCGCCGGCCAACCGGTNACNGACCCACAGTGTGGATTNACAGCCACTTCATCAGAGGTCTTGCGGAATTGGGACTGGCATCGAAGTTGGAACGGTTACGGCTACCCCAATTATTGGTTGGTCAATCTCGCAAAACANGGATNTCGCATCGTTGAACGGCCTGTCGAATCAATCTATAGAAGCGAGCGAAGCGGCATCAAGCCGGTCCGTTTCTTTACCAGCGTAGGTTTAATGCTGGCTGTTGAGCACCATCGGCGCAATCTTTCTTGGCTGATGCCAAAACACCTCACGCCCCACACGCTCTTTGCATTGTTAGCCTATTTTTTGGGATGGTCGGCTCTTCTCCCGATCGTCTCCAANGACCTTGAACGAGAANTGTTCTCAAGAGGCGTTCCTGCCATCGTCGTTTGCCTCTTCTTTTGGTTCATGGCGCATCTTTTTGACAGAGCCGCAGTACGAGTGCACAAGGAGTTGAGGTTGAATGCGACGGCACGATAAGCGGAGGAAGCCCCGCAAGGCCCATGTCCGTCACATTTTAGTCGCCAACAAACCGGAAGCAAAACTCATTCTGGACGAGTTAAACAGTGCAAAAAAACCCCTTCGGGCCTTCAAAAAATTGGCAAAGAAGTACTCAAATTGCCCGAGCGGGAGCAAGGGCGGTGATTTAGGTGAATTCGTAGAAGGCCAAATGGTTCAAACCTTCGAAGACGCCGTTTGGGCGTCAGAACTTGAAGTGGTCCCCGCATCCTTCATCAAAACCCAATTTGGATTTCACGTTCTCTGGGTGCACAGCATCACGCTACCGGAATAATGGTGGGCGTACCAAGATTTGAACTTGGGTCCAAGCGTCCCAAACGCCCGAGTATAGGCCAAACTAACCCATACGCCCTTGGTCTGTGCCACGGCGTCTCACCTATGAACTTCACTCAAAGAACATCCAGCATCCTTCGGCGACACGCACCACCACGCCTTCGACTTCGGCTTGTTCCATGAAGGCATCAGCGGGAATCTCAACCTCTCTTTTGTCAAGAAGNGATTGGACCTCCATTTGAGAAATCCTTGCATCTTCGGTGGCTAGAGAACGAAGTTCCCGCAACAGTGCACGAGGNGAGATCTCCTGGGGTTCCTCTTTGAAGGAAGCTGACCCCAGGAGACGTGAACGCAATTCATCGCGAAGTTCCGGGGGCGTGTTGGCAATGGCCACTTCGAGATGAAGCATGGCACCGGTCATGCACTCCTTGACCACCTCTGCGTCTTTCTGCATGGCTGAACCGCAATGGGGGCATCGACCGCCTTGACGTCGATGACCGGAGCATTGTTGGCAAGCATGACAGCGAAGAACAAGCCAGCGTTGTTCCGACACTGCATCGCCTCAGAGCGTGAAATCGTGCTTGTTTTGTGGCTGACCNGGGCGCCGAGCAGGCGCAGCAGGCGCCTTGGTATCCACGCGCTTTCGAGGCTCTGGAGCGGCCTTTCGTGTCAAAGCACCTCGTATCGGACCGGTCTTCGTTCGTGCACCGAGGGAAAGCGATTCTGGCAANATCAANGCAGCCACNGCCACNCCGTGATGGTCCTGACCCGCAGTCACCTCGTCAACNGCGACATCAAACTCAATCACTTCGAGGTCCCGACTTGCCAAGCGACGTTGGAGGTTGCGTCGAAGAAGCAAGACCGTTTCCTCATAATCCCGATCTGTGGTGATGGTGGCGACAATGGCACATTCATCACCCTCAGGCGTTACGCACGTCGCCCATGCNACNCCAGCTGATGCGGAGGAACCGCTCCAAGCGTAGGCTGTTGCGAGGTGGCATTCAACCAGTGAACCCATGGGTAAGGGACGGGGAGGCGTGGCTCCAAATCCAAGAGGAAGCATCGCACCTTGGGCTTGAATCAAGCGCACGTCGCCCAACCCAAGCTCCACCAATCCTTGGTCAAAGGCATCTTCTGCATTTTCACCCCAAGGAGCAACAGCGGTCATAAGCCAACCTGGACATGATGGGGCATTGGATGATTGCATGGTCGNCTCTGTGTCGCAACGGGTTCATGAACAACTTGGTGCTAGGCATTGACATGGCACAAGCCACGAGAGGTCTTCTTTTCACGGCCTTTGCTGTTGTTTTGTGCATTGCCATGGTCGCAGGAATCAATTCTGGTGAGTATATGCTTACATTAGCCACTGGAGCCATGATGGCGACGNTTATCGGCNTCGGATTCATGACGCAAGCAGGGGCNGNGGAACAAAGCAAAGGAACCGCTGTTGGTGTTCAAAAATCATCGCTCGGTTCCAGTCAGCCCGTTGAATCCAACGATTCCCTTCCGGACCCGATGGCCCAAGATTTTGAAATGCCGTTGTGATTAGAACAATCGAACGGTCTCGAGGTTGCTCGGAGCGAACGTCAAACAATTGTACCGCTCTCGTAGCGTCAAACCAAGTTCGTTGCATTTCTGATAGTCGCCATGGTGACAGATGATGTTTTTCGGTGGGGGATTGATGCGGTCGACGAAATCGAGGAGTTGACGACGATCCGAGTGGCCAGAGAAACCGTCAATCGTCACCATTTCACATCCAATTTTCACAATCTCGGTCTTTCCATTGATCAGCATAGGGACTTCCCCGAAGCCCTTCTGAAGTCGTCGTCCGAGCGTACCTTCAGCCTGATAGCCAACGAAACAAAGGGAATTGCGTTCTTCGTGTGCCCAGTTTTTGAAGTACTCCATGACAGGGCCGCCGTTGAGCATACCCGAGGTTGCCAACACAATACAAGGTGAGGTATCCATGACGATGCTTTCACGCAGTTCTCGGCCTTTGACGGGGCGGAACCACTCGCTGGTAAACGGATTTTCGCCATCGTCCTTCAAGAGGGATTTACTGAGAGCTTTGGTCAGATAGTTGGGGTGAGAAGCGTGAATGGCCGTCGCTTCCTGAATCATCCCGTCGAGCCAAACCGGAACGGGTTTGACCGTACCGGAACGGAAGAGTTCGTCGATGGCGATCATCACCTCTTGGCTTCGACCTACAGCAAACACGGGACAAATCATCTTCCCGCCTCGTGTCAGCGTTCGAGAAACGATGTCTTGCAATTCTTGATTGGCCTCTTGCCGGGAAGGCTGATAGTCGCCCGAAGCACCGTAGGTGGATTCAATCACCAAGGTTTCTACACGGGGGAAACGGGTGTTGGCAGCATCGAAGAGCCAAGATTTCTCGTATTTCTGGTCGCCACTGAAGACGATGTTGTGTTTTCCATCTGCGATGTTGAGGTGGACCGCAGATGAACCGAGGATATGGCCTGCGTTTGAGAAGGTCAACTTGACATCGGGGGCGATATCGGTGGTTGAATCCCAGTCTACATCCACAACGTGTTTCATGCACATTCGAATGTCTTCCATATCGTAAGGCGTTCGCTTTCCTTCTGCTCCACCAACCTTGAGGTAGTCCGTTTGGAGCAAAAGCATCAGGTCTCGAGTAGGGGGTGTGCAGTACACCGGTCCCCGGTATCCATACTTGAACAAAACAGGAAGCATCCCCGCATGGTCCAGGTGAGAGTGCGTCAACACAACGGCGTCAAGCTTGTCCAAAGGCAATGCTTCAGGCGCATTGAAGAAGGGCATGGGGTCGGTGTCCGAGGCGATGTTCACGCCCACGTCGATCATGATTCGTGATTCGTTGGTGGTCACGTAATGGCAAGCGCGACCGACTTCACGATAGGAGCCAAGAGCGGTGACACGTGCCCAAGTACCACCAGGCCTGGTGGGACGGTGAATGTTCAACCCGAAATCCTTCAACAGTTTTCTTCGCTCATCTCCATGTGCTTGCCGGTACATGCGGATGTCGTGAACCGTTTTCGAAAAGAGCGGTGGTGTACGTTCTACCTTGACGGCCCATCCCGTCTTGTCTCGGATAGCGTTGCTGTTTTCACCGCGTCGTCCGATGGCCGTGCCCGGTTGCTTGCACTGGATGGTGACCTCTCGATAGCAAGCATCGAAGTACATCTCGGTGATGTCGGCGTCCTCGGGGATGATATCACGAATCACATCACGTGCTCCGTCCATGTCCATCATGGCCTCAATGGGGGTCCTGAGGACAATCTTTCGCTTGATGCGTCGAGCAATTTTCCCTATCAATCCATCTTGGCCCGTAAAGGGTTTCATGTCTTTCGTGATGATGGCGATGTTACCCGCTTCGAGGTCGATTTCATACTCGATGCTTCGAGGGATGATTTTTGCGATCTCGTCTTTCAGTTCTCTGTAGGTCATTTGCATGATGTTCACCTATTGCTCCCGCAGTCGATGTAGACCACAGCACACCCTTGGGTGTAGAGCGGCAAGGCCGCGGGAATGGGAACCTCACTTCAGAAGTTTGGCGATTTCGTCTTGAGAGACTTGTTGGTAGCCAGAACTTGGCGTGATAACGGCCAAATCCATGCCGTTTCCGGAGGCCGCATCACGCTGTCCTGATGCATGAAGGGCTCTTGCAGCCAGTTTTAAGGCCTCCGCTTGGGTCATGTTTTCCTTGAAGCCGTCTTCGAGGACACCGTACATGTATGGAGAGCCGGAGCCTGTGGCACAATAGACATCGGGGATGGAACCGCCGGCAGAGTCGATGGAATACACATGGCCACCTTCGTCGTCAACACCGACGATCAAGAGTTGNACCCAGTGAGGACGACCCGAGAGAATGTTGGCCGTGAGNGTAGCGGCGCCTTTGACCGTCATGGACTGTTGGCGACGGAGTTCGAAAAGAGCCACCTCTGCGGTAAGGGTTCGAGAAAGCGATTGCGCATGACCGACAAGACCAGCCGTGGTCAAGGCGAGGTTGTTGCCGATTTTGAACAACTTTTGGACGCTCTTGTTAGCAATGAAGTGCCCCATGGTGGCACGGTGGTCCGCACCAACAACGACGCCGCCCTTGAACGTGATTCCCACCGTGCTTGTGCCGGTCTTCATAACAGTCTGCTGTTCTGACATGGTCTCCTCTCCAACCCGACACTTCTTGAACCTTGGGCATTGGAGGCTTGGCGTGATGTGCTTCAAGGTGTGGCTTGGAAGAGAGGGTTGAAGAATCGGCTTCCCACCACCGCCAAGAACGGAGTGTTGAAGAGGTCTCGCAGCCCCTCCGGACTCATGCGGCGAAGACGACGAAAGGTCAAGGATGAGGCCCAATCTTCGCTTGATGCATTCAGTCAGCCGACTCCCCAGGAGTCAGCACCCTCCGAGCCCCATGTTCCGGCCATGCCTGATTTGGACTTGCTTGAAGCAGCCGAGGCCAAACTCGAACAAGCGGATGCACCCGCCACTCCCACAGCCAGCGCTGGGCCTTCTGGGCCCCGTAGTTTTAGCATGCCAAGTTCGCAACAAACACCCGCCGAGCGAATGCCGCGGGGAGAAGTGACCTACCACAACCTCACCCAACTTTACCCACATGCTCCCGTTCCACTCTATGAGGGGGAAATGGTGCTTCACAATTCCACGCTATTGGATCTAACAGGTTGTGGTGCGTTGATGGATTGGGTGGCCGACGGGCACGGTTGTATTGTTGAGATGAAACGCATGATGAAGCGAAAAACCGAGTTCAATCAAGCGATCAGCATGCTCAGCCAATTCGTCGAAGGTGATGTCCAAGGTCAAATCATCCGAATCACCGATACCCGCCTTTTGCTCCTTCCCCAAGGTTGCCGGGGCATCAAGGGTACGGAAATGGAGAGCTTTGCGGTCTCCCCTGACGATTTGACGGACGTGTACTGATGGACGAACAGCCCATTGACTTGCCCTGTCCAATTTGCGCCTCCACCGGTAATGTCAACATGATTGCTCATGTGGACGAAATTCCGTATTTTGGAGAACACACTCAAGTCACCATTCTTTGCCACGATTGCGGCTGGCGACAAACCGACTTCATCCCAGCCGAAGGAAAGAAGGCAGGAGGTTGGTCCTTGGTCATCGACGACGAAGAAAAGATGCGAGCAAGGGTGATTCGTTCCTCTTCTTGCACCGTTTCCATACCTGAACTTGACTTGGAAGTCAAACCGGGAAGCAACGCCACCGGTTATGTCTCAAACGTTGAGGGAGTTCTGCATCGATTTCAAGAGATCATCAACATGGTTGAACGAGACCTCTCCTCGCAGTTCCTCAGCGCAGAAGGTGCTGAGCGAGAGATGTTGATGGAACAATTAGGAACCCTCCAAAACATGACGTTGAATCTGGCCAATTTGGGCGCCCCTGATGCAGACGAAATCACCCTGGTTTTGCTCGACCCACACGGGCATTCCATGATTCTCCACCCCGATGCGGAGGAGCGTGAACTCACAGATGAGGAATTGAGAACGCTACCGGTTGGGCCCGACCCCGCCGTGTTTTCAACCGATGAAGCGAACAATTCAGCGTGAATCTTCGGCGAGGAAGTCATTGACAAGATGCGCCGTCTGGTCACGCATTTCGTGCAAATTGCTCATCCACTGTGTCGCTCGTTCCACACAAAGTTGTTTCATTTCACCAGCAAGGAGTTTACCGGCCCGGAAGGAGGCGTTGATTTCAGCGAGGTAGTTATCGTCTTCTTCAAAGAAATACATCATGTATTGGTAAGCCACGTCAATGTCGGGATTCCCGCCGAATCTGCGATGCTCTTCAACAGTGGGCTGACCGCCCGAAAAGGCCCGTTTTATTTTCTTCTCCACAGCAGCGAGATCGTCCCCCAGGAACAGGGTAGTTTTTGGCTGACTGCTGCTCATTTTGTCGCCGGTCATGCCCACTGCAAAGTGATGGTAAGTAGAGGCAGGTGCCATGAGACCGAGTCCACCCAAACGACGTTCTAACCTCAGCAGAGCGTGACGAATTCCGTGCTTGTCTCGCTGCGTTGCAGATGGCACATGGACATGACCTTGCTTTGGACTCGACATGATGTCCGAAAAGCCCAGGTCAGTCAAGGCTGCGACCACGGCATCAAACACTGCGGCAACCTTGGCTTTGTCAACACGTCCGTTGGGCAATTGACCGAACACCGCAGCGTTTTCATCATGGACGGAAAGGCTCACCAGAAGCCCTCGCGAGGAAGCATCCCGAAGGTTGAACCAGTTGGTTTTCGCTGCCAAACCACGGGTAAGTCGCAGATGGGGGTCTTGGTCAACCCCGACCGGAACGACGACAGGTCGAAGTCCACCAAATTCATCCAATTGCGGATGTAAGATGTCGCCGACTTGCACCAAGGGAGCTTGGACATGGGCCAAATTGGTTTCTCCACTGAACCCGTAAATCGATTCAAACTCGTTGAGGTTGGTTCGTTTCCCTAACTGGAAACCCAGACGCTGGACCACGGGCCGAGTGGATTGGAAGTACACACTGGTTTGGTCAGGATTGAGTCCGAGCGCAGCATAATGGGCGATGTATTCCTCAAGAGCAACCCGACGCCCCTTCTCAAGGGAAACACCACGTGTTGCTTGGCTTTCCAAATCTGCAACAGCAATGGTCACATCACCACCATGTTGCTGAAACCACTTGACTTGTTCCACGACCATCGAATGTCCAAGGTGCATTTGTCCACTTGGCATCAATCCGGTCAACACGCCAAAAGCCTCGCCTGTTCGCTGGGCTTCGAGAATTTGATCCACATCTCGATGTGCGAAAACAATGCCTCGACGATGGAGTTTGGAAGGTGAGTCCAACGAGACACCTTCCATTGAGCTTAATCCGAACTGTTCGATGATTCGGTCATAGTCGGTGGACTGTGCACTCCCCCAAGGGTCAATGATGAGGTCGTCGTTGGCCATGTTGCATCCCCTTGGTCAACTTCACGCTTCCTCATCAGCATCAAGGCTTCGCTTGTTGATGGGCGGTTGGTGCTTGTTATGAAGGGTCTCTTTACCAGCCAGTTGCGACCATGGACCGAGGCCCTCACGTCCTAGAACAGCGAGCATGAGGAAGGTGGAAAGAACACCCACGCCGACCACAGCATACGGAATCCAAGCATCTTGACCGTCAGCAGGCCGAGGCTGGACCAACCAGGTGAAGCGAACATCGGATTCATCGACAAACCGTTTTGACCACTTGAAGAGGTCGGTTGTCTCGTGCCCTGCAATGGTCACGGCCGAAGAATGATTGTTGAAAAATTCCGCTTGGTCCAAGATGTCATGGCGAACGTTGGACTCGTTCAAAGCCACTTTGACCAAATGTGCGTTGACCACCGAGAGGACCAAGGTGCCATCTGATTGCTGCCACCAACCTTCCATTGTGTTTTTCTCACCCTCTATAGAAGGCAATTCTTCGCCCGAATCCATCGAAGAGACCGAACGTACATCGGCTCCACCAACATCGATGATCCACGTCAGGGGAATGTTCCACGGTAACCCGTCGGAAACGGAAGTACAAGATTCGGTTTCAAGCGCTTCAAAGTACAGGACGGAACCCTCTTCTGTCTCGTTCATGACATGTGAGTGCTCGTAACATCGCTTGCTGGACCATGATGACCATGCCTCACCCCATGTCGTCAACCAGATACCCGGCGTCTCATCGAGGTAATCCAGGACATCACGGTCATGGCGGACCGTTGCATCGTTCACCCGTCCAATCCAGTACATGTTGACCAATCCACCAGCCTCGACCTCGCTTTGGAGGGCGTCCAATGAAGCGATGCCCTTTTCCAAACTTCCGCCACGACGGCCGAGGTTGTACCAGTCCCACAGGTCAACCGGTGCATCGGATGCATTGTGCCATGCGGATTCGTCGAGAGCCGTCTCATCACCATGGACTGTGAATCCCTGGCTCGCTATTTTCCCGTGGTCGGCCATGGTCAAGGTTGAGGGCGCATAGGAAGAAAGTGGAGAGACACCCCATTGACTCGCATTGATTCTTTCCTCAATGTAGGATTTACATGCTTGGGCAACGGCCCCAGGGTCGTTTTGCCACGATAACCCCGGCATACCGTAGCAGCCAAATTCATCCCCTGCTTCCAATCGTTCTTGCCCGAGCGATGTTCTTAGCCATCCATCTTCCTCCCATGCCGATTGAGCCAGAGCCATCGGGTGGAAGACCACGACCAGGATGAGAAAGACGAGAAACCCTGGCAAGAAGAGGCGGGGGCGGGTTCCCATGGCCTACGCTCCCTTCAATGCCCTTTCACGCTTGTCCTTGAGCCGTCTGGACAGGAGTACAAATCAAGGCTTGGACGCGTTAGATGGAGCAAGCATGAAAACGAAAGACGGCTCCACTGTCATTGTGAGCGACCTTCGGGACTTGGAGAACGCATGGTTGGCCCTTCAACCGCACTGGATGATTCAGCCGAGCCCAAAGCCGCTTCCAAGCACCCCCGTTTACACCGCCCTTCGCATGTTCCTTTCGCCAATCCTTCGTCCGCTGTTACGATGGCGAATACGCGGTGCGGAGCATATCCCTCGCCAAGGCGCCACCATTCTAGCTGCGAATCATCTGTCGCACATCGACCCGATTGCCGTCATCGCTGCTGCAAGGCGCACAACACACTACCTAGCGAAAGACGGCCATTTCAGCAATCCACTGACAAGTTTCCTCATGCGAGCGACCGGACAAATTGAGACCCACCGCGAGGCGGGAGGCAGCGATGCCTTGGCGAGTGCTGCCACCATCTTGGACCAAGGGTGCGCTCTTGGCATCTTTCCTGAGGGGACCCGCTCCAAACGTACCGAACCGCCCTTTTTGCTCCCTGGGAAAACAGGTGTTGCTCGTTTAGCTGCTGCCTATCCACATGCAGTGGTTGTGCCGCTGGCCTTGGTGGGAACCCGTGAGGTCATGCAACCACAGCACCACAAATTTCCGAGATTGTGGCGTAGAATCGACGTGAATGCAGCCCGAGGCGTCACCTGGCTCGAATGGTTGTCATCGGAACACGGTGGGAATCAATCGCCCTCGTCGTTGCTGGCGCTTTCGGAATGTGAGGAGCACGAAGTCCGAGCAGAACTGTCCCGTTTGTACCGTCAATTTACTGACCAATTGATGGGCACGCTCGCGGCATCGGGAGCCCCGTAATTCTTCTTATACACTCATTCGACAAGGATACCGTGGCCGTGTATCCTACGCCGTTTGGCGTTCTGAACGAAACGGGGGAACTTCATGCCCCGGAGGACAAGATCGAGGCGGAACTACGCGGGTTGGCGCTCCTTGCATCCATCATGAGCGAAGCCAGTGAGTGGAAAGAGATAACCTGTCCCGATTCCAGAAATACCCTCCTCGTGACCACCACCGACGGCTATGAACTCCGTATTGATGTGATTCGTACCGTTGAATCCTTCCTTGTGAGAGGTGACGAACATCTCGAAGTCTTCATTCTGGGGGGTCGAAATCGGAGCGTTGGTACGGTGCAACGAGTCTGCGTCCACTACGATTTGAGCCACCCCGGGTGCGCCATCGCCGATGCGCTTGTTTCCTTGGTTCTCCTTGGCGAATCACAGTGGCCAGAGCAAGCAACCCCGCATACCCTCCGCGAATTTTCTTGGGCAGCGAAACGGCTCGCTATTTCACGTCGATTCAAACTTGGCATCATCGAGTTGACGCCCGAGGACATCAGTGAAATTCGCGACATACGAGAGGCTTTGGAGTGGGGAATCGCTCATGCGGCCATTGACATGTTGTGCGGGTTCGCTCGACGGTGCTACACCTGTAAAGGGATGGAGATTGAAGATGTTCGACTCCATACCCAAGTCTTGTTCAATGAAATCGACAGAAAGGACATCCTGAATTACGCAGCCAAACCAAGCACGCCGAGCGACCTTTTGTTTCTCCCAGCGTTTGCACGGGCCAATTGAAGAAGGCCTAAGTGCTTCCTTGACCGCCTTCGGACGGGTGGAAGTGTGGACGCTTACTTGGACTTGATGCGACACATCTTGAAGGAAGGGGCCGACAAAGGCGACCGAACGGGCACGGGAACCAAATCAGTCTTTGGTTACCAAATGCGATTTGACCTGGCCGAAGGCTTTCCCATGGTCACCACAAAGAAACTGCACCTCCCATCCATTGTTCACGAGTTATTGTGGTTCCTCAAAGGCGATACAAACGTTCGGTATTTGCAAGAAAACGGCGTACGAATTTGGAATGAATGGGCTGACGAAAACGGCGACCTTGGCCCGGTTTATGGCAAGCAGTGGCGGAAATGGGAGAGCAAGGACGGGCGCATCATTGACCAAGTCCAGCAAGCCATTGACACCATCAAGACGAACCCCAACAGTCGTCGAATCATCGTATCGGCCTGGAATGTGGGTGAGCTTGATGAAATGGCGCTCATGCCGTGCCACGCTTTTTTCCAATTCCATGTCGCCAACGGACGGTTGAACTGCCAACTGTATCAGCGGAGCGCCGATGTATTTCTCGGCGTACCGTTCAACATTGCATCCTATGCTCTGCTCACTCACATGATGGCACAGGTGTGCGACTTAGAACCCGGCGTCTTTGTCCACACCCTCGGTGATGCACATCTCTACAACAACCATTTGGAGCAAGCAAGACTCCAAATCACTCGAGAACCGATGGCGCTGCCAACCCTCAAATTGAACCCCGACATCACCGACATCGACGGCTTCACTTACGATGATATTGAGGTGGTTGGCTACGAACACCACCCCCACATCAAAGCACCCATTTCCATCTGAGGCTTCACCCATGCTGTCCATGATCTTCGCTTGCGATGAACACGGAGCGATTGGAAAGGAAGGTGATTTACCTTGGCGGCAATCCACTGACCTTCAGCACTTCAAGCGAGTTACACTGGGTAAAACCGTTGTGATGGGAAGAAAAACATGGGAAAGCCTCGGCCGCCCCCTGCCGCAACGACGCAACATTGTCATGACGCGAAAAGGTCTCGACGATGAGATTGAGACCATGGACTTCGAACAGGTGATGGCTCTTTCCGATTCAGAGGAAGTGATGATCATCGGGGGTGGCGAAATTTACGCCTTATTTCTCGAACACGCAAAGGAAGTCCATCGAACCATCATCCATACCGTTGTCGAAGACGCCGACACTTTTGCCCCCGAGATCGAGTCCGTGGGTTTCTACTTGATGACCGAACGAACGGTGCCTGCAGGTCAACGAGATGACCATCCAATGACTTTCCAACACTGGATTGTGTAAACGAAAACTCACTCTGGGCGATATTCAGTTACTCGGACGCCGAGCCGCCCTTGCAAAGCCTCCCGTTGCATGATACGGGCGTATTTTTTCTCAAAGGCAGCTTTCAAATCGAGTTCCATGGCAAGGCTATGACCCATCAGCAGGATCAACACATCCGCCATTTCCTCAGCGCATTCTTCGAGAGGTTTGCCCTTGGTGACGGCGGCAGCCAGTTCCCCCAATTCCTCAATGGTGAGAGCAAGACGGTAGCCCATGTCGTGTCCGTTTTGGCCAGCAAAGTCATGCTTGGCGTGAAACGCAGCGACTTTTTTCATCATCACGTCCCATTCTGTCTGTGGCTCGTGATTCATCCATTGCTCAACCGAACGACCGTTCATGAGGGCGAATGTCGCCCGCCCGTCCATCATGTTTGTGTCATTCAAGCATGCCGAGAATGCAAGCCCATACAGGCTCCAGACGATCGTTGGCTTGAGCGGATACATCCAGATGGTTCAGCGCTTTTGCACCGTCCTCCGGGTCGCGCCCAGCCGCCCAATTTGAAGAGATACAAACGGCGGCGTATGGCAGGTCCAATTCCGCCGCTAACTTCGCTTCTCGAGGCATGGTCATGCCAACCATGTCACCGCCCAAGGTTTCGATGGCGTTCACTTCAGCAACGGTCTCAAATTGCGGGCCTTGGGTCAACCAATAGGTGTAGTGCATCAATTCGCCCTCACCATAATTCTGGCTCGTCCTCAGGATGGCTTCGAGTTTGGCGTTCATGGCTTCATCAAACGGAACGGTCACCGAAGTAAAAACGGCCTCATCATCGTGAAAGGTCATCTCTACGCCGGTGAAGTCCACATACTGCTCAGCCAAGGCCACCTTGCCGGGAGGAAAAGTGGCAGCAATGGCGCCAACAGAGCAAACAGAAACAACGGCGTCAACGTTCGCATCGTGAATCGCCATCATGTTGGCACGGTGATTGATCTTGTGAGGTGGACATCCATGGCCCGAAGCGTTGTGGTGGCGCTGAAGGAAAATCAGTTCACATTGGCGGCCATCCACCTCAAGCGTGAAACTTCGAAGCGGCACCGGTCCGTAGGGGGTTTCCACATCGACATCGTCTTGACGTACAAGCGTCGCCCGAACACCGTCAAGACGCTTGGCGAGGTCCATGTTGACGAGGCCCGTTCCTCCAATCACACCCAGTCGCATGATTACCGGACCCGGTGATGACATGTCAAGTCTACGGCGATTCAGAATCTTCTGGGTTGAAATCCAATTCATTGATTGCACGGGCAGCTGCGACAACATCGCCATCTTCCCACCAGTCAACAGCGACGAAGGTGGGGCGTTTTCCATGCATCTGCCAGCACTCTACAGCCCGTTCAACCAAAAATTCAGGGTCATTGGTCTCTTCAGCATTGTTCGGACTCGACAGACCCAATGGGCCGCTGAGCCAGTTGTTCATGTGGAACACCTCTTGACGTTCATCGCCGCGGTGTGGATTGCAGTCCATTTCTTCCTTGCTTTCCTCAGCGTAGGCCGTTGTCCAACTGTGGGTGAGGAAATCATGGAACCATGGAAACGCTTCATCGGAGGACTGTTCCCAAAAAACAACCATCCGCTCCCCGTTCTGAATCATCTCTCGAAGGGTTGGCCAAGGTTCGTCCAAGCCGTGAACGAAGACATGCTCCATGAGGCCAGAGTCGTTCAATACCTCGTGAAGATGGGTGGGTTCAACGTAATTCTCAATCAGAAGCGTCACCACATCATATGGTGCGCTCACCATGTGATTCTGCAACGCTGTGAGCCACGCTCGTGCGTCCACATTTCCATAGCTGCAGGGGTTGATGGCTCCCCCGCTGTTTCCATGGCAGAAACGAACACCATCGGCATTCGGATTGGAAGGGTCGGCATAATGCGTGTCGAGCATGAACGCCCTCATGCCTGCATCCCACTGGGCGTCAAGTCCGGTACGGTGGTTGCTTGCGGGGTAGAATATCCCATCCTCATGGGTTGCAAAGGCATTGTGCGTTTCGGGAAAGGTCACGTTGTCGTAAGTGCGAGAACACAATTGGTCCCATCCGTTGCAGACCATCCCATCATCGAGAACCTCTTCAGGAGCCAATTCCACACCATCGGTGGAGACAGAGGTGCATCCCGGCATGGCCAGAGGGACCACCAACAGGAGAGCAACCAAGAGCCGCTGCATGGATAACGCTGAAGGTCAATGCCCATCAAATCGATGGTGCAGAAATCTTCACTCGTTGAGTCGGGCGATGAGGTCGGCCTTCTTCCCAGAAACAGGTTTACCGGCCGCCTTCAGCAACTCCTTGAGCTCCGCCACCGTCATGGAAGCGTAATCAGGAGTTGATGCGTCTTCAGCGGCTGCTGGTGCCTCTTCGGCGGGTTCAGCGGCTGCTTCCTCGGCAGGGGCTTCTTCAGCGGCTTCGGGTTGGTCATCCTCTTCTTCGTCTTCCTCAACCGATTCGCCAGCTTCTTCAGCCATGGCGGCTGCGAGAGCGGCGGCTTTCTTGGCCTTGACTTCCGCTGCTTGGCGTTCTTCTTGAGCATGAACTTCGTCGAGCGTCATACCGTCGGAAGCCACCACACCCTCCTGGAGCAACTGGCTCTTTCGGATAGCGACTGAACGAACGGGGGAGATGGACTTCACAGCCTTTTCAATCTCGTCCTCAAGTTTGCCATCGAGCAAAGCACGTTGCATGTCTGCGTAGGTGTTCTTGGCAGCAAAAGCGATGATGAGGTCTCGGGTTCGAGTTCGCATGTCTTGCTTCACTGAAGTTTGAACGCGCTGTTGTGTGATAATGAGGGGCTTCATTCGAACGAGGTAACCGTCGGTGGTGACCACATCGACGACATCGTCAACCTTGCCACGGTAGCGGCGGATTTGCCGGCGGGTGTGGTCGGTTTGGTGGTGATGTCCGATGAAGGTGGTCAAGGCGTCTTGACCAACACATTCG
>NZEQ01000063.1 GCA_002689105.1 Verrucomicrobiales bacterium
ATTTCGTTGTCATAGGCATCAAAGGCTCGAATAGAGACATCAAGGCTCTCAAGTTGTTCGAGGACAGCCGTGGACAGGTTGACTTCCAAACGAGCCACCTTGTTCTGGGCAGCGACCGTGATCTCGGCCGTTGAGACCGCTCCGCCCACGCTGTATTGGAGGGTGTGAACACCAGCCACTTCAGCGTCATAGAGATAGGTCCCTTCGGAGGAGGTGATGATGCTCAAAGTCGGGACGCTTGCACCGTTTTCGGTCCATTCCACATCTTGTGCAAATTGGTTGCCGTCGGCGTCGGTTCCCGTCACTTGGATGTCCACTTGATCACCAGCGGTCGGGCTGGTCGTTGACAGAGCGGCAGCCACCGTGACCGCTTCACCGTGCAACACGGTGATGGACACGCTGTCGGAGATGTTGAAGCCGGTACCGCTGATGCTGTAGGCATCAATGCGCCATTCGCCGACCGTGGTCGCTTCCCATCGCATTTCATCGAGGAGCAGTTGCGTGGTGATGTCTTGAACATCGCCGGTTGCAACGTTGACCTCAAGCCATGTCAATTCGTCCGATGAGATTCGGTTATTGTCTGCGTCAAAGAGTTCCGAGGTGAAATCAACGGCGAAATCTGACGTCATTTCAATCAAGGCTCCGGTTGAACGTTGTGGGTCGTTGGCCACCCCTTCAATCGATACCGTGTTCAGCATACCGTGGTCAACGGTGATGTTGATGGAAACGCTGAGGTCGGTGTTGACATCGCTGTAGGACGCCGTGAGCGTGTACGGCAAATCAGAGGCGTAGTAAGGCGTGAAGGTGGTGGCGTCGCCGGTGAGCACTTCGATAAAGTTCGAAGCATCGTTGATGGTCGGGTGGTCAAGCGACCAGTTGGATTCTGGAACCGCCCATTGATTCCCTTTACCATCGATGGCGAAAATCTTCGCCTCGAGCGTGTCGTCTGCTGTGATGTCAAAGTGCTGCCATGTCGCAATTTCGCCTTCAACCGTGATGCGGAGGGTTTGTGTTTGGCCCCGCGAGACATCGATGACCATCTGCGTGAGTTCGGTTTCGTACCGAGCTTCAAGAATCTTTGAGCCTGTTTTGACCGGGTCCCAAATTGCAGGCGCACCGGGCGTCAATTGACCGTCCGAAGTCTTGGTCCAGTTGTCAGCGGGCAAAACAACCGCCAAACGATTGCCTCGAACATCGACCCTTGTGGTGTTGATGTAAACGCGGTCGTCAGCCGTAATGGAGGTTGAAGAAGCGTTCAGTTCCAGGTAATCGATGGCACCGTGGCCAACGGTAATCTGTAGTTCGTCCATGGCTCCTGAAACGGAGGTGAGGTTCAGCCACCAAACACCGACATGGTCGGGGAAGTACTTCTGATCGATTTCAGAGTAGTTCCCGTTGGTGGTGCTCCAAGTGAGATTACCAGCGTCAGCCAGGTCCAAAGCATTGCCAAATTGGTCGTACAGGTCGATGGTGATATCGCACCAGACCCCTGCGGGAACGGTGCCGTCGCAGCCACCCAACTCAAAGTAAGAAGGGGCACCGGCTTCAACCGTCACGGCAACATCAACAAATTCACCCGAAGGGACATTGTGCGCAACACGGACAACGTGAGAACCAACGGCGTAAGGCTGGAAGATGTTCGGCACAACAGCACTCATGCTGCCGTTGGTGGGCGTGTAGGTGATGGGTTCGCCCGGCACCATGTTGCCATGTTGGTCGACCATGTGGGCCGTGATGGTCAAGGACTCATCCGCTGAAATGGTTGCAGACAGGGGTGTTACGATGAGTTCGGTCGGTGCACCTGCAGTCACGTTGATGCTTTGGGTGCCGCATACCAGACCGAAACACGAGGTGATGGTCGTNAGGCCTGTGGTGGTCGGTGTAAACAGACCGTTGCTACCGATGTTNCCGGTCGAGGANGACCATGACATCGGCGGGGNTTGAACCATCGAGAGATGGTCGTAAGCCACGGAGTTGAAGTTCACCGCCGTATCAGCGTCGGTGGTCAAGGACCCCGTCGGACTGATGGACACGCTGCTGATGTTGGTCGTGTTGAACAGAATCTGTGGACGGTAATCTGCGTTGACCGTCGAACCGGAGTAGAACGAAGCGTGGGCATGTCCGGTGTTTGGCGTGGCGATGATGATCCACGCCTGCTGACTGGTGATGGTCATCCCTGGCGTGCTGATGTCAAACCACAACCATCCGGTGGTATCCACGTTCGCCGTGGTGGTTGAGACGGCATCGCCGTAATCAACGCCGGCTTGCATGCCCGGTGCACCCCATGTGCCACCCGCAGTGGTGCCGTTCCAAGTGGCGGAAGCGGCGCCCCAGTTGGCGTTGGTGATGGGGTGAACGCTGAACGACACCGAGGTGGCGCCCTGAACCGAAGTCCAACTCTCAACGAACAAGCCCAGCGAAGCGGAATGCACCTGCTGGTACTGAGCGAACGGAATCTGTGCCGCGTTGAGGCCGATGTTGATGCGGCATTCATCCGCCCACAGCGTACCGCAGTAATCGCCTGCGCTGATGGTACTTTCACCGGCAAAGTTGGTCTGTGGGTATTCGCTGTACAGGCCCGTATCCTGAATATTTGTATGACCAAAGGCACCGATTTCATTGCCGGTTTGGATGGCGTAGGTGTAGGTGTAATCGTTGTTGTAAGTGTGGTCTGGGTCGCCCACGGCGAAGCTCCAACGAGCAGAAGACGGTCCTGGGATGGATTGGTTCACACCTTGGACCCACCACGAGAAAAGTTGGCCTTCAGAGAGGTTGTCGGCAAATCGGAACGTGGTGTTGGTAATTTCAGAGTCTTCCCACGACTTGAACTTGTAAACGCCGGTTGAGTTCGCTACGGTGACGATGTAGCCGGTTGCACCCGACACCGGGGTCCATGTCAGCACCGGTTGTGTGGAGGGTGTCAACAGGCCGTTGTCCTCTGCATACAGAACTTGACCGTCGGCCGGCGAGGTTAGCATGGGTTGTCCCGGAGGAACAATGCCGTTGACATTGTCAACATAATCGAGCACCAAGTGAGGGTGATAGTCAGCGTCAGAATACTCAGAGGAATAGAAACTGTGGGAGGACCCCGTGCTTCCAATCATCGCCAGCATGAAGGTCATGGTGGTGTTGCCGTTCGCGATGTTGCTTTGAGCCAGACTCGTCAAATCCCACTCCATCCAACCGAAGGGGTTGTTCAACGTCAGGGTTGAACGTGTGATCTCGGTGGTCGAACAGGTCGGGGCCGTGGCCCACACAACACTGGATTCGGTGAAACTGCTGCAGGCGTAAGCTGCAATGGTGGTTGACGATGTTCCGGAGACACCCGGCTGGTACATACGCAACATCATTTGCGTGGGCGTCATGGCGGAAGGCCAAGGCATGTTGGACAAATCGAATTCCATGAGGATGCGGCTTTCACCGGTGCCCAAACTGTTTACGCCCAAGACCACGCTTGAGGAACTTCCACGGTTCACCGTGGAATTGGAATCAATCTCAACATCAGGAACGGACGGCAAAAGGCCGGTCTGTTCGAAAATTGAGCCGCGAGAGATGTTCAAGGTATGGTTGCCGTTGCCATCATCGCTGCCTTGGTCCACCGGATTGCGGTACTTGTGTACGGCAGACCACTCGCCAATTCTGTCGCCTTGGTCAGCACGTATTCTCCAGTATTGCCAAAAGTCGCCCTTCTCCATGTCGGCGTTATTCGCCGTGTCATTGGCAAGGTCAAGGGTGATGTTGTCATGGAGGCCAGCCAAGATATCGTTGGAATTGTAGCAGGTGGTATCGTCCGTCAAAAACAGAGGGTCGTCTCCCCCACAGACCACGAATTGGGTCTCGTTTGAATACGAGGTGGCCCAACTGAAATCGCTGTCGTTGACCCCTGATGGGCGGGGCTGTGAAGTGTCCCACAGTGTGGAGCCATCCGCAGGCAAGAGGTTTGTTGGAGCGGTCGGTGTCCACGAAGTTGTGGTCCTGTAGGTGAGGTTGAGTCGGGGGCGAACATCGATGTTTGAGGATTCGCTGGAGGCAAACTGAACACGACCGTCAACGCCGCCATCCAATTCCACAGGGAAGAGCAAGACATCCAATGCTGCGATGTTATTGCTCAACGCGTGTTGGACAAGCGCTGTGACGTTGAAGGCAACGCTACCGGTGTTGTTGACCCATTCTGGAGCATTGAAAGGTACATCGTGGTCGTTGAGTGAGAAACCGCCGGTTTGCGCCCAAGACGAAGTGTTTCCAGCAGGATAGGCGTAAACGGAAGATTCACTCCATGCCGAATTGACTTCGGAAACGGCCACCAAGGTGGATTGGTAGGTGTTCACCACGTTAAATTCCAAACTAGCGTTGACCACTTCAAAGGTACTCGGCAAAGGAAGTGCACTGAAATTCATGTTCACCAGGGACATTGAGCGGAGGTTGGGGTTACTGGTCGAGACTTGACTCCGGCCAACGAAGAGGCTCGAGGAAGAACCTCGGTTGGTGTAGATGGTCCCTGTGTCAAGATAGGTGTCCTGCGTCGTGGCCGGGTAAGCAAGCGATGGTACGATGGAACCCTCTTGGATGGAGAGCGTGGCATGGGTGCTGTTGACCTCTTCGCCGACATCGTTGGGCAGGTAGAAAATGGTCGATGCGCTTCGGGGACCGAGCATACCGTTGTTGATGGGTTGGACCATCCAGCGAATTTCCTGTGCGAAGGACAGGTCGGAGGATGGCGTGAAGGTGAGGTTGGTGATGTCAAAGGCCGATGGCGTGGTGCGAGAATCATAGGTGTACAAACCCGCCATGTCATCGCTGGCATCGGCTTGGATGAAGACGCGCCAGTCGGTTGCGGATGTCGTCCCGCTGTAGGTCCAGGCGAAGGTCGGTGCAC
The DNA here is from genome assembly GCA_002689105.1 of Verrucomicrobiales bacterium. GTDB lineage: Archaea > Thermoplasmatota > Poseidoniia > Poseidoniales > Poseidoniaceae > Poseidonia. The sequence goes on from NZEQ01000063.1 coordinate 4,877, forward strand.
GGTCGGCTTTGAGGGCGTGCGAGGTTGCGTCCCAAACGATGGTACCGGTTGAGGGCGCCGTGTTCACGCCGCTGACCGTTGGGGTTGCGACGGTCCCGTCTTCCCAAACCAGGGTCATGTACGGTGCCTCTGAGGCACTTCCCTGCGTGGAGGTGAAGACGATTTCATCCGTTGTTTGCGAGGAGGTGTAGACCATCAACGAGACGTGGTTCTGGCTGTTGGCCAAAGCCGCTTGCACCGCTTCGGTGACGTCGAAGTCCATCCAATCGTCAGAGACGCTGTTGACAAGGTCGACGTAGCCGCCAATGTCCACACCGATGTCCCGACCGCCGCGCTCGGACCAGGTGTTGGTGCCGTCGTAGGTGGTGGCGTTGGCAGCGGTTGTCCATGGTTGGAGAACGGGTCGAATCGCCACGGGTTCATCTTCTGCTGAACCGTATTCTGCGAACAAACTCAGTTCTGCACCGGTCACTCGCGCACCCGACGGCTGGGGGATCTCAGCAAGAGGAATACGAATCAAAGCGGCGGATTGGTAGCCCGTGGACTGCTCACCCACTCGAAGCGTGGTGGCGTTTTCATGGGTGTCATCTGAACCGGTGCCGTTCTCGATAACATAGGTGTCAACGAGGTGCGGCGTGTTGAGGTGGGGGAGAGCCCCGTGGTGTCGCAACTCAACGGAGGCTTTGGTGGAATTGAACACGACCGTGTTCAAATCGGGAAGTTGGAAGTGGTAGGACGACGACCAATTTCCGATTTGGTTTGTCGCCGACACTGCACGGACACGCCAGTACCAGGTCTCGCCATCGTCAAGGTCGGATTGCAGGGTGAACGACGTGTTGGCGACATCGAAACCGGCGTCGTTCCACGAGGTGTAGGTGAGGCTGTTGACCGAAGAGAAATCGCTCTGTGTGTCAAGTTGGACAATGTAACCAGCAAGGGCCATTGAACCGGCGAAACTCCAAACCAATTCAGGTTGGGCAATGGGGGTCAAGTCGACGCCGGTACCGATGGACCAGGAGCCGTTGACAGGCAGGGAAGGGGCGGGGTCCGAAGGCAACGCATCCGAGCCCGGAACGTAAACGAACGAAAGTTCAGGCCGGTTGGACATCGAGTCTTCTGCCGTACTGAAATAGGCCGTTCGAGAACCACCTGAGCCAGCGCCGAGCATACCCGTGATGAAATCGACTCGACGGTCTTCTCGCATCGCGTTTTGAACCGCAAGGGTGACGTTCCACTGTACCGTGTCGCCCTCGAAGAAAGAATTGCCAACACTCACGCTGTCCAAGAGTGAACTGCGTTCTGTACCTTTGGCGCCGGCGGTGTCCCATGCATTGGTGCCGTCATAACTGGCCCACGTGGCGTCTTCGGCGTTCCAGTCGTTTTGGGTGCTCTCCCATACGGCGATGGTCGGGCTTCCGAAGGTAGAAGAGGTCAGGGTCATCGACAATTGGGCGGATTCAACCGCATAGCCGCTTGGCAACGAGTTGGAAACGAGGTTGCATCCAAGCAGACCGCTGATCTCGCCACCCGACGGGTTGTAGTCAATCGTCATCTCCGAGTCGCCGTCAAAGTTGTCGGTTGATGCGGCGCTGTCGATGTAGGTGTCCATGCATGCGGGGTATTGATTGTCTTGCGAACCGTTGCCGTGCTTCATTCTGAATTCATAGCGGTCGCCACCCAACCAAGTGCTCTCCGCCGAGGAGACGAGGAAACTGGAACTGACCCATTCGCCGTAGTGGTCATCGCTGTCCACCGTCGCCATGCGCCAGAAATACATGTTGCCGACCTCAAGGGTCTTGCCCCCGGTCATGGCCAAGGTGCCATCTGTTGGGTTGAAGTCGTTGTCAACGCGAGTATCCACGCGCAATTCACGAAGACGGAAATCTTCGTCGGTGGCCAACTCAAAGAGGAGGTCATCACCGGTAGCCGGAGCGCTCCAGTTCAACGATGGTTGCGTGTTTCCCGAGAGGTTGTGACCGGTTTGGTTCCAAATGGCCAAACCGTCGGCAGGGGCGGTGAGGCTAACCGAGGCAGGCGGTGTTCCGCTGCCCCATTCATAGGTGATGGCGAAGGACGGAGCGTCGCTTGGGTTGGATGCTTCTGCGGAGTGGAAGAGGATACCCTCTCCGTTGGTGTAAGATTCGTATTTTCCACGAACGGCCATCAACATATCAAGCGGTGCATCATCGCCGTTATCGAGGTAGTTTTGGACGGCTTGGTCCAAATCAAATGTGAAGCTGTTGCTGCTTTGATTGCCGTCAGCGAGGGCCATGGTTGCCGTTCCATTGGAGCGGCCGCCATCGTACCACTGGAAGCCGTTGGACGACATGCGGTTCCAAGTGATTTCACTTTCAACCCAAAGTCCGGACTCTTCCATGCCATGGAGCGAAATCACGGGGTCCCCCGTGTAGGAGGAACGTGTCAATTTCATCTCGGCGTTGACGATGGTTAAGTTGTCGTGAAGACCAAGTTGATTGAGTGAGGTTCTGAAGTGAACAAGGCGTTCTTTGTTCGACGTCATGCTGGCTTCCAGACTCGAACCGTCGCCGTAGGTGATGGTCTTGCTCGTCTCACTGACGGTGGCATCTTGCAGGAAATTCTGCTCCAATCCGGTGTCGGTGGGGCCAAACGTCATCGTGGCCGTTCCGTCGCCGTTGTCAACCACGTTGTGGGTTGGAAGAAGGAAACTGGTGCTGTCCCACGGACCCCACTGGTCGTTGGTGTCGACGGCCCGAACGCGCATGTGCATCGTGGTTCCGTTCTCCAAAGCAAGGGAGGAGGGAAGGTTGTAAGCGCCGGAAGTACCGGTGGATGCGAAGGTTGACCACAAGGTGGAGAAATGCCAGGCTTCATCGGTTTCCGAGCGCCAATCGGCGTCGTTGCTCAATTGAATTTCAACGTCGGCTCCCGTATTGAAATCGTACGATAGCACCGGTGTAGTGACGGCCTGCAGAAGGAAATCCGCTTCCATCCAAGGCGCACCGTCTTCCACTGGCAGGTCGGTCGACACCGTCGCCCCGCTGGTGGCGGCGGTGTTGTTGGTGGTGTCCATGGTGAGTTGAGGGCGGTCTGAGGCGCTCAGTGCTTCGGACATGGCGCAGTCATAACTCGCACCGTAGGAGGCGACCACCAGAGAAAGGTAGGCGGCGTTCGACCGTGCTGCATTTTGAGCGAGCGAGGTGACGTTGAGGGTGAGCGTACCGTTTCCAGTCAAGGTCACAGGAGGTTCCCATTCGCCTCGATCGGCGGCACCTTCACCGCCGGCAGTGGTCCACAATTGATTGCTGGCAAACGCCACCCACGATGCATGGGAGCCGTTCCACATTCGGTTCATGCTCGCCACATAAGCGGTCAATTCTGTTGGGCCAAGCGCCTCCGTGGTGCATTGCAGATCGACGCTTGCATCATGAACGGTATCGCTGGCGGTAAAGTTCATCGGGAACCTAAGCAGCAAACGAGATTCTTGTGAAGGGCCGTCAGCGAGAACTCCCGAAACCGACGTGTTGTAGGTGGAGGAAGGGGAACTGGCCGTGATGTACGTATCGGCGTTGACGGCGTGATAAGAAACGGCTCGCTGCACGGTTTTTTCATCGTCCAACTCCGACCATCCTTCCATGGTTTGTGGAAGGGAAAGATCGGCGAAGATGAACATCAAAACGAGCAAAAGCGCTGTGGCTTGGGGACGAAGAATTCGTACGCTACGCATGGGACTCATCCCTTACACCACTCCCCATTATAGGGACTTTTCCCTTTGTAGGATTGAGACGAGAGAAACGAGGCGAGGAAAACCAGACGCATCCAGCGTTGATTTACCATGCGAATGTTGAAGGAGGCTCGTCAACGAGAAGGAAGAGTATGAGCGAACTCTGGGTCGAGAAACACCGCCCCCAATCGGTGGCTCAGATCAAAGGGCAAGCGGCCGTCGTTCAGCGCCTCGGAACCTACGCCGGGAACAAAAATTTCCCCCATCTCCTCTTTGCTGGACCGCCCGGCACAGGGAAAACAACGGCGGCCATGGCCTTGACGAAGGATATCTTCGGCGTAGAGTTTCGTCAAAACCTCCTTGAAATGAACGCCTCCGATGAACGAAAGTTGGAAAGCATTCGCACCAAAGTGAAGCAATTTGCACGAACCCAACCCTACGGCGGTGCGGCCTTCAAAATCATCTTCTTGGACGAAGCCGACGCCTTAACCAACGATGCCCAAGGCGCCCTTCGCCGAATCATGGAACAGTACGCCGAGACGTGCAGGTTTATTTTGTCCTGCAATTATTCCTCCAAAATCATCGAACCGATTCAATCCCGATGTGCTGTCTTCCGGTTCCGCCCGCTCTCCGACGCCGATGTCGCCGCTCAAGTGGCCCACGTAGCTGACCTTGAAGCCTTGACCTTGGAGGACGGAGCGGTCGAAGCCTTGACGCGCATTTCACAAGGTGATTTGAGAAAAGCACTGACGGCCCTCCAGGTCGCAGCAGCTCTCAACACCACGGTGGGCCGTGAGTTGGTCTACGAGACCTCAGCGACTGCGCCCCCCGAAGCCCTCCATCAATACCTGATGGCTTGCCGAGACGACGGTTTTCACGTCGCACGACGAAGGTTGCGTGAACTCCTGGACCAATTCGGCCTCGCTGGCACCGACTTTGTGAACCAACTGCATCGAGAATTGTACAGCGCAGATTTCCTCGAAGAGCGTTCGAAATTGGCCCTGACCGAATGGATGGCTGAAATTGATTATCGCCTCGTTGAAGGTGGCGGCGAACAGATTCAACTCGATGCTTTGACGGCTCAAATCGTCCAACATTTGCAACCCTGATTCACTTTCAGTTTCCACGAAGGGGTGGCCCAAATCGACCAGTAGGTCCGTCAAGTGGACGAACCATGCCACATGTGCTCACCCAAGTCGAACACGCCCTTTGCTGGACCGTCTTTGCCCCCCTGGTTCGCGCCCGTCGCCGAAAAATAGAGCGAAGGATTTCAAGGGAACTTCACGATAAGGCACGCATTGACAGGGTGCTGAATGAAATCGTTGCACAACACGCCGACTTACTCTGCTGAGGCAGCCGGTGGGTTCACCGAAAACGTCCAAGTGTAGGTGCGGGTGTTTTCCCAAGGATCCCCTTGTTCGATGATTTCAACGACAATCGTGTGTTCTCCAACAGCCAAATCTTCACCAAGGAAGATGGCAAAGGGCATGTCAAGGTCGGAATGGGGAAGAAGAATCGGCGCTGATTTGTTACTCGCTGTGCGCCATGTGCCAACATCGGTGCCGTGTTCATCCCAAAACGATGCGTTTGAATCGATGACGGTTTCGGTGTTTTGGAACTGATGTACGACGGTCACATTGGCCCCGGTATCATCGACATTGTCAGCTAAACCGAACAGCACCCATGCACCACCTTGGATGTACTCGCCGTTCTCCAGCGTCCACTGATTTTCAACGCCGTTGACCTTGTCGGCAAAAGTGTAGTTGCCGTCGTTCTCGATGACCACGGCCCATTCGTCAGCGAGTTGCGGAGCAACGATGTCGCCAAACGGTGGATTCACCACGAGGAAGGAAAGCGACAGGAACGTAAAGGTGTAGAGGAAGAAAGCCTTGAACCACGTTCCTTTGGTGTAGTGTTCCTTGAAACGCTCTGGCATGACCATACGGTGAATCTGTGGGATGAGAATCAGCATGGTGAGGGGCAAGATGTAGAGAACGTCCGTCTTGTCAAGGGTGGTTGATGGCATCAGCACAAATCGCATCATCATCGTGACGACGAAGGCATAAGCGATGACAAGCCACATCGAAGCGGTCTCGGCTCGCTCCTTGTTGACGTATTTCACGGGATCAAAAGGTTCGATGCCAAGGTCGGCTCCCGAGCGGCGTTTCTTCTTCTCCGCATTCTTGGCCCCATCACGCTTCATGCGCTCGGCCTGAGCCGCCGCCATGGCCGTTTTGAGGTCC
>NZEQ01000009.1 GCA_002689105.1 Verrucomicrobiales bacterium
TGAAGCGATACGACGGTGAAGAGCCATGACGCCTCCACCGACCAAATTGCGGACTCAGTTGGAAGAAGCAAAGCGCCAGCTGAGGGATTCCATTCATGCCCAACACGTGACCGATGGCCCCTCTGTTGAACCATCCACGCCCTCCGATACCCATCAGCGTCCGGCTCGATCCAAACTCAACACCTTACTCGGAAAGACCAGCGTTCCCCAACGCCCCCTTTCCTTGTTCCAAACCGTGGGGGTGTCTCAGCGACCAACCTATGATTTAATCGCTGACCGAATTCTTGGGTCCGATGTAGGTGCTCCTCAGTCTTTCCTCGACCATCACACCGGCTACGCGCATCATGTTGCAGAACGCTTGTTGCATTTGCAACAACGACTGGAAGCTGCCCATAGCCCACCTCTTTCGTCCGAAACACCCGACCTCTATGTGGGGGTTGAAGCGGATGGACGACCTGTTTGGAGCCAGGTCTTGAGCGAGCAACGGGGCGAGGAGCGGCGTGCTCTGGGGGAGGAACTTGCGCCGCCGAGTGAGGCGGACGCCTTCCATGCAACTCGTATCCTCAACATCGCTTCTGACTGGCCACAACGCCTTGGTTGGTCGAACCATTTAACCTTCAAACAATGGTTTGTGGCCGAGGAGAATTTCCAAGCGACGCAATATTGCGAACAGGTCGTTGACCGCCCTGCGCACCACCTCAACCCCCTTTTGGTCGTGGCCGACCCACAAGCAGGCTGTTCGCACTTGCTTCACGCCACCGGGCAAGCCTTGCTCCGTCGTCAAGAAGGCCATGTGTTGTTCATCGCTGCTGCGGACATGTCCGGTACCGATGTTCTTGATGCATCATGGCAGAACGCTTTACCAGGTGCGACCGCATTGGTTATCGACGATGTTCACGAATTTGCAGAACATGAAACATGGAGCCACCAACTGGGTGTCCTCGTTGACCACGCCCTGAACCACGGCCTTCAGGTGATTGCTGGGGGTCGTACGGCCGTCAATGCGTTCTCTTCTTCCAGATTGAAGGAAGTGTTCCGTTCATCGCTTGAAGTTCGTCTTACTTCTCCGCAGTCTCCAACGCTCATGGCCTATGCTCGTTGGCGATGTGCTCAGCGAAATTTACTGATTTCCGACCGTCATCTCGCCCAAATCAGCCGTATGCAGCCACAGGGTTGGCGAATGATTGAGACGAGACTGGAGCAGTTGGCTCTGGCTTTCGAATCGGGGGCCGTTCTGCTTGACCACGATGATGTTGATGATGTGCTTGGTGGGGTGAATCCCGCCGCCTCGATTGAAGAAGAGCAACGTGTTGAGGACCTTGCTTCTCGCCTTGTAGGCGACGCATTGGACAGCGTGTATTCCTCCTTGGAAGCAGGTGGTATCGACCTGCACAGTCCGCTGGAACCTTGGGCTGAAGACGATTACCAGCCGCCTGGATGGGACGCAACCTCCATGCGTGATGGTGCTCGGCATCTCGAAGAGAAACTGCGAGAAAGCGTTGACTCGGTTGAACCTGGACGCCCCTCCGTTTTGGACGTCCACGAACGGGAGAAATACATCATCCGAGCAAACGATCCTCTCGAAGATTCGGATGTTGGACGTGCTGTTGAAGTGCTGGTGGATCTGGACGATGCCATCGACCAGCGAATGAACGCATCAACCGCAGCGAGCGTGTCAGCCTCCCTTGAACTTCAGCAACTTGAGGAGCAGATGGTCGTGCTCGCCCAACGGGCTGTTGAGGCCGATATTGACGAACTCATCACCATCGCCGATGAACTTCGCTCGCTTGAGGAACGCTTGGTCGAACTTGACCCGGACAGGGCCCCTCTGCCTCCATTCGAGGACGATGTTCCCGCCAAACGCGAACGAAAGGCGGTTCGACGCCGCAAACGACCGGCCGCCGCAGCGCCTCAAGAGGCCTTGGACTCCTTTGAGCCAGAGGGGGAATGGAACATCGACGGCACCGGGATTTCGGCGGACGATTTGCTCGAAGAGGAATCCGAGAAGAACGTTGTGCATCTGGCCCGCCTCCATCCACGAACGGTGTTGATGGGTGAGGAAGAATGAGGGCTCCTTGGTGGTCGAAAGGTGTCAACTTTTCCTGTCAACCCAATTGCGGCAAGTGTTGCGATCAACCCGGTGGCATTGTCTACCTCTCAGCCGATGACGCAAGGAGGCTTGCAGACCACGCAAATTTGGATGTACCCACCTGGCTCGAACGGGATGCTCGCACGACCTTTGATGGTCGCTATGTGTTGAAAAGTCGGGAAGAAGACGGCATCTGTATTCACTTGAACGACCAGCAGCAATGCAACATCTACGAGATTCGTCCCCAACAGTGCAAAGCGTTCCCGTGGTGGGGTGAAAACCTCGCCACAGCGTCTGCGTGGGAGGGCGTGAAGCGAACGTGCCCTGGCATTGATGCCGAGGATGCCATCCTCATTGACGGTCAAACCATCCGAATCAACATCTTCGCCGACCGTACGTCGACGAAAGGGTTCCGAACATGGCCGCCCAAGAAGCTCCGCCGTAAATGATAGGCTGCGGCGGTGTGGCCAGCAACACCGTTTTCAATATCGGCATCGGGCAGGAGCCGCATTTATACCGAACTTGGATGTCGGCCTTTCACGGGGGAAGGACGATGACGCAGGACGAGCCCATGTTCACCGTCCATACATCTCACCTCAACACCGGTCTTCGCGGTGTGCCCGTCGGCACCTGCCGCACCTCCTTCGTCACGCCGACCGAAGGTGTTCATTACTGCGGTTATCCCATCGCAGAACTCGCTCACTATGCCCCCGAAGACATTGTGTATTTGCTGTTCAACAAAGAACTGCCAACCTCAGAACAATCGGACCTCTTCAAGGCCGAACTTGCCTCACGAGGCCGTGTTCCAGAGAGCGTCGCAGCCGTCTTTTCCACCCTACCCAAAGACGGCCATCCCATGGATTGGCTGAGTGTTGGGATTCACACCCTTGGCATGTTGGAGACCACNGGAGATTGGAAAGAAGACGCCCTCAACCTCATCGCTCGAATGCCACGAATGATGGGGCTGTTGTTTCGGATTCGAGAAGGCCGTGGGGCGGACATCCCCGAAGATGACCTCTCAGCGTCCATGGTTCAGCGATTTGTTCGTACGCTTGCCCTNGATGACGTGGACAACGCTCTGATGGAACGAATTCTGGCCACCTATCTCGTCCTTCACATGGACCANGGTGGTGGCAACCTTTCCACCTTCACCGGGAAAGCCATCGCCTCGGGCCATGCCACTGTTTACTCTTCCATCGCTGGCGCCATGAACGCCTTGTCGGGGCCTCTTCACGGACGAGCGAATCAATCCTGTCTTGAATTCGTGCTACGNATTGGCACGAGCGATCCCGAAGAGGTTGAGGCCTTTGTCCGTGGCGAACTCGCCGCTAAGCGCCCTGTGTTTGGTTTCGGCCACGCTGTTTTGCGAGCAGAAGACCCTCGGGCGACCGTTCAGTTTGCTCTTGGTGAAGAGCTCTGCCCTGACGATGAGAATTTCAAAATCATTCGGACACTCCGAGAAGTTGCACCTCGTGTGCTCTCTGAAAACGAGAAAATCTCGAACCCGAACGCCAACGTCGACATCGCCAGTGGCGCCTTGCTTCATCACGTTGGCTTCAAAGACCCAACGTACTACACCACGTTCTTCGGATGGGCCCGAGTGGCTGGTATCGGTGCTCAAATCATCGACGAGCGCACCGTTATGCGCGGTGGGAAAGGAACACCCATTTACCGTCCAAAGTACATTGCAGAAGAACAGGAACTTCGTCACATCGACTGAAGATTCAGCACGGGTCTCGAAGTTTTTCCCGAGCCTCGATGGCCGATCAAACGTGGTGCATANGAAGGCGGTGTCTCGCCGCTGTACGTTTTGAGAAGGTCATCCACGTCCATGTCCCACTGCCAGCGTTTACGCATCTCTGAGACCAGAGCACGCCGGCGGGAAATGTCGGCCTCGGCCCATGTCGGTGTCTCTTCTTCCAAGGTGTTGAGCAGGTCAAGATGGTTCGCTTGGTTGGCTGTTTCCAGTTGCTCCCATTCCGTGTCCATGAGCGGACGTATCGCCGGTTGCAGCCAACGAGCATGGCCGGAGGGTAGCCATCGCAAANCAGGGTCAGCGTGGTCGGTCAGTCCCGTCATTCCGGCGCGCAACAAGTCATGTTCCATCCAAAGTTTGGTCGGCCAAACATAGGTTGGCATTCCTTTTCGGGCACGAGTCAANCGATTGAGGGCCGCACCCTTCAGGCCGACATGGCGTCCGAGGGGGAGGTGCCGTGTCGAGGATTGGAAATATTCAACGGCGCAAGGGAGCATGGAACTCCCTTGAGAGCGATGTTGTTTCACCAACCGCTTGAACGGCGTCGTGATGAATTGTGGTAGGACTTGGAGGCGTTGGGTTTGGCGCGTCCCGTAAGGGGGAATGTAGGGTATCAAGGCCGCCCATGGCCGTTTTGTGGCGGATAATTGGGCAGAGGCNGGCATGCCTCGGTGAAAGGCGTAGAACACGGTGTTCTCTCGTGGAATTTCACGTTCGTCAAGTGCTTCTTCAGCAAGTCGCATGGCTTCTGCCACGTGCTTGTTGTGCTCCTTTCGACCAAAAAAACCGCCACCGCTTTTCGCTTTTGGATGCGGCCGCTTGATCTCAATGCACCCCATTCGACCTTCGTCTCTCCACAGCCGCTGGACCGTGGAATCGTCAAGAAAGGCTTCGAAACTGAGGAAGCCCAAATCCACCAGTTCGTCATGGGTCCATTCCTCGAGCCATGTTGGTTTTCCTTCCAAGTAAGAGGGAGGGACGGATACGGTTCGGTCGTGGTGTATGATCAGTTGATTGTCGGCCGTAATGCGGATGTCGAATTCAATGCCGTCAAACATTTGCAAGGCATGCAGGAGGCTTTCGTGGGTGTTTTCAGGCGCCGGAGTCCACGATTGCTCCCCTGCCATGGTTTCTCCTCGCATCGGTCCTCCTCAAAGGTTCCCGCTGAAGAGGGGTTGAATTGCAAAATGCGTCCTTGAATCGTCCGAAGGCATAAAACCAGTCTCTCTGCCCCCGAACCATGGAACCCTATGACATCATGATGGGCATGATTCTGTTCCTGACNCCCATCATATGTTGGTTCTTNACNCGCTCNCAGAANGAANACCGAATNCCATGGCGCTCTTGGGCTCANGAATTTCANGAGAAGCGGTATTANNTNCACGCCATGGGCTACNTNGTCATCATTCGNTGGAANGCCATCACNGACNNNNTNAACGAGCCGATGAAAGNNCGNACNGGGCANTGGACNGANTGGGTNTACGGNNTNGANGGTGAATTCACCAANTGGNTNCAAGANGNGTTCAGNAACGANGCNNTGACCGANTTNCTGAACTTNCACTANCTCTTTGTNTACCTCTTTNTGATTTACGTNACCACGGTNTACTTNGCNTTTTCAGGCGACAGNGANATGACCGACAANGTCACNCTCAANTANCTCTTGATTTACGCCCTGGCNGTTCCCTACTANCTCTTNTTNAACGTTGAAGTNACNTCNTCNTGGATTCCNGGNATGGATGCNTTGCTNTACCANGACGGNTGGTACACCGTNTTNTANGCNCTNCACGACCCNNTGGANAACGCCGTNCCAAGTNTGCACGTCGCCATNCCNTTCGGCATNNTNATGCTGAATTANNTNCANGTCAANGANCAAGGNGGAACNNTNAGGGANTGGCGGCACTGGCCNTACCANCTGTTTGTTCTCATCAACACAGGGTTGTTCATCTTCACCATCCTCTACCTCGGCATTCACTGGTTTGTTGACATTCCTCTTGGGATACTNATCGGTAGCATCGGTGCTCTGTTTATCCATCACCTTCAACCGAGGCTTCGCAACGATTACGGACCCGTGTTCAAGGGNATTTCTCGGGAAAAAGTCCGCCGTCATATTTTGGTGGAAGGCGTGGTCATGCTCATCCTGTTGACCGGGATGATGATGGCGGTCAACTATCAAGAAGAGACCATTGAGGACAGGGTCTCTTTCCAACTTGGTGAGGATGATAGCACGTTCGAAATCATCCAGAAATTTGACCCCGGGATGATGGTGCAATCCAACATCAGCAACCTCAATTCAGTGGGGCAGCTTGAGATCGTGGTGGTCATGGTCGAGACCAGCGTTCCTGCGATGGAGACCGGCGCCATCGATTGGGAGGTGATGCAAACCCTGGGCGAACACTACACGGTCGCACCACAAACCACCTTGAGTTTGAACATCACATCGCCGAAGATTTACCACTTCATCGTCATGCATTACGAAGATGCGCCGGAGGATGAATCGGTCATGCAGGTTCGAATCATCAACGATTACGGGGAAGATAAAATGGGAGAAGCCATGTTCCTCAGCCTCCCTTCCTTGTGGATGACCGGCTTCGTTGTGTATCGATTGTACCGCCTCAAGAAGGAAGGTCGCAGTTGGATTGATTCTACACCCTCATATGTATGGGCCTCTTCATCGTCAACAGACGAAGAGGCGTGAACGCATGAGCCAGCAATCAATTCAGGCCACGGTTGAGCAGTTGGCTCAGTCATCGGGAGGTCAAATTCTTGCTTCGCTGCGCACCACGATTGAAGCGTCGCTCAAGTATTACGTCGGTCTCTTCCTCCTCGGCTTCACGGTCGCTTTCCCGATGACCAGTGCCTTCATCGCTTGGCTGGTTGACGATGCTCGATTGCCTGATGGCGTCGAAATCATCGTGATTTCACCCGTTGAATTTCTCTTCCTCCAACTGCGGATTGCCGGTTCGGTCGGCCTTGTCTTGGTCGTGTTATTGGTCGTGGTTCAAGTCACAAAATACGGTCTACGGCATGAAGCGGTCAAGTCTCGATTGACTGAATTGGACGTGCAGTTGCCCAAACCAGGGCCACGTGTCCTCTTGGCCATTCTCGTCTCTTCCCTCCTGCTCGTGCTTGGGGCTCTCTATGCATGGTACGGGCTGATTCCTCTCCTGTTGGATTATCTNACCACCGATGCTCAGCAAGCTGGATTGAGCACCGAATGGCGTCTCTCCAATTACGCCGGTTTCATCGTCAATTTGGTTTCGGCCTCGGCCATCGGGTTTCAGGCCCCTCTCATCACAACGCTCATCCTACGCTCCGGTGCGGTTTCAAGAGCACAAATGGCGGGCTCGCGCCGAATCATTTGGTTCAGCGCCTTTGTCGTTGGTGCGTTCATGTCACCGCCAGACCCACTTTCGCTGTTTTTGGTGGCTCTGCCCATCATCGTGCTTTTCGAAGCAGCTTTGCTGTTCGATGCCTTCAGGACGACATGAGTCGGGGGTGTAACCTCTCAACTTGATGAGGCATNTTACCCGGTCGAGATTGGTACGAAAGGCCNTGGAAGTCAGAGCCNACCGATACCGACATGCCGTACTGTTTNGCCTCTTCTGTCAGTTCATGTCGATATGCATCGGTGTGGCTTCGATGAACGGCTTCAACCGCATCAACGCCGAGTCCGTGAAGGGTTCGAAGCAACGTCGGTGTGGAAACACCGTAGTACAGCGGGTGAGCGAGCGAAGTGATGCCCCCTGCGGCTTTGACGGCCTCCACNGCTTCGATGACGGTCGGCTTNTCATGTGGAACAAAGGCCGGCAAACCGTCCCCAATCCACGTTTCAAAAGCCTCCTGTTTGGAAGAGACATAGCCGAGTTCGACCATGGCTTCAGCGAGGTGTGGTCGTCCGACCGATCCACTTGCTCGTTGGATGACGTCTTCTACGTTCACCGGCATCCCAAGTTCGGTCAGCCTCTGACACATGGCTCGCATGCGGGGTTGNCGTCCGTCCTGCTTTGGAAGGAGCCATGCTTTGAAAGCCTCCACTTCCGGCTGGGCGGCTCCCGGTTGATGGTGAGGGAAGAATGCAAGCAAGTGCCACGATGCCGAAGCTCGGTCGCGGCCGGTCGCCTCCAATTGTTTTGGCTCAGGTTTGAGGGCAGGCTCGCACGTGATTTCCACGCCGGGTACGAACAACAACCCCTCTGTGTCTGCCGCTTCTTGCGCTTCCTTCCAGCCCGATGTGGTGTCGTGGTCAGTGAGTGACCACACGCGGACCCCTTCTTGCTTCATCAATCGAGCCACCATGGCGACCTCGTGTTCGCCATCACTGTGGATGGAATGCGAGTGCAAATCATGCGTTTGCGTCCACACAATCCTCGCTTGATTGCTTTCGTTTTGAACCCTCGTGTCTAGAACANGTCGTCCAAATCGGGAAGGTCAGGCAAGNCCGCNATCTNTTTTGGAGCGGGGNGGGNGTCTTCTTCAGCAAATAATCCGTCCAAATCCGGTAGTTCAAAGGATGNCGTGTCAAAGGTCTTCNCTGCNTTGTCCGAGGNTTCGTCTGCATCAAATGCTGGCAGGTCGAGCATGCCCGGCAAGTCGGGTAGGTCCGGTGTAGAGGGTGAGGTTGGTGCATGAATGGGTGTGATTTCAGGGGAGGCCGGGGGAGGGGCAGGGNTCGAAGGTTCCGCCTGATCTTGACCCGGTAGCGGGATGCTTGCTATGCCTTCGGTGACAAACTTCCTGTTGGGTTCCAGGCCGGGAATGGTCCCCTGGTCGATCACGGAAGCCGGTGGTTGTCCGGGAAGAGGTATCGACTGCACGACGACCCGTTCGAGCGTTTGACCGGTTTCCTCGTCTGCCGGTGTTGCTTCTCTGGGCNTGGTTGGTTTTTGATTGGCCAACTCAACCGCTTCCATCGTTTGACGGACGGACTCACCAAACGTCCCCGATGAGAGTGTATCGATGGCGGAGTTCACCTGTTGTTGGTTCGTTGTTGCCTGCTCGCCGAGAATGCTCGTGAGAATGGTGGCCGTGGTGGGATTGACCTCACGCTGGCTCACCACGGGCGTCGATGAGGTCAGGGCGTCAAACGTCTCAACATCGGTCCGTGTTGAAATGAGGTTGAGTTCAGGAATTTCCCGTTCGACACTGGCCAACCTCGCAACGAGCAGGAAGACGCCCACGCCTGCAAGAGCAACCCCCTCTTCAGCGGATGGACCGGTTGAACCGACGACGTTCAACACCAAATTCAGGGCCGTTAAAATCACGAGGATGGCGGCCGACAACGTCGACATGGCCGCCAGTCGGGGTGCTCGGGGGTCGTGGACCACATGACGCCTTCAGCCGCGTATGTCTTAGCCCTTCTCTTCATCTGTCATGAACCAATTCTGCGGCTCGAACCGTGTTTTCCATGAGCATGGCGATGGTCATCGGGCCCACTCCTCCGGGTACTGGTGAAAGCCAACTTGCGACCTCGGCTACGCCGGGGTCGACATCACCTGCAAGCCGCCAACCGCGCTCTCGCGTGGCATCGTCCACTCGGTTGATACCAACATCAACTACAACNGCTCCCGGTTTGACCCATGAGGGTTTCACCATGTCGGGGCGACCCACGGCGGCCACCAAAATATCGGCTTCTTTGCACACCGCCTCGAGTTCCTGGGTTCTTGAGTGCGCGACGGTGACCGTAGCGTCTGCTCCACGTGCTGCGAGAAGGAGGGCGGCAGGCATCCCCACGATTCGGGACCGTCCGACAACGACGGCGCGTTTTCCTTCAAGATCGATGTTCGCCCAACGAAGCATNCGNAGAACACCGCTTGGTGTACAGGGGAGCATCCCATCGGTTCTTCCTTGAACCAGGCGGCCGAGGTTTTGGGGATGAAAGCCGTCCACGTCTTTTTCCGGTGCGATGAGGTCGGTGATGGCCTCTTCGTCCATGTGGCTTGGCAGAGGCGACTGGACCAAGATACCGTGGACATCTTCAGCGTTGTTGAGGTCTTTGATGTGCTGTTTCAACGTCGTTTCTTTTTCCGAAACTGGGAGCGAGATGTGGGTGGAACGGATGCCCAGACGAGCGCATGTTTTGATTTTTGAATTGACATAAACATGGGATGCGGGGTCGTCNCCCACGATGATGACGGCAAGGTGGGGCTCAATGTCCTGAGCCTTCAAGGCTGAAACGCGCCCAAGCAAGTCAGCCTCGACCTCTGTCGCACAGGCCCGTCCATCCAATCGCTGTGCTGCCACATGAGTTCCAAAATGACGAGCGTTTTGAGCGTTCGCCTCCGAGGGTGAGGCTTACAACGGTGTCTTGATGCCGATGGCTCGAACGATGCACCAACCGGCACGGGCCTCGAAAATGGCGAAGGCTCCNCCAAAGACGGCACCNGCGACCGCATACCAACCCAATCCAAAGGCGATGGTGTCTGTGGCGAGAAGTGCGGCGAGAACAAGAGCGCCCAGGATGGAGGCCACGCCTCCAAGGAAACGTGCGGCTTTTCCTTTGGCGTCAATGTTGCACTCGGGCATGTGAGATGAGTCCTATCAACAGTATATGAATCACTGTTTAACCCAAGCGTATGGAGCCAACGGAGGGACTCGAACCCCCGACCGTCTGATTACAAATCAGACGCACTACCAGCTGTGCTACGTTGGCTTCGTCCTGCGGGTGACACCACCCCTTCATGAAGAAAGCGGAACAATACACCGAAATGGACGGACGGTCAAAGCAAAAAACAGGAAGGCACTGGAGGAGGTATGGACGAGGCGAGCGCCATGCAATACCTCGCCAGTCACGGTCACGATAAGACGGGAAATGATGTCATCTTCAGTTGGTTGGCCCGCTATCAAAACGCTGCTGCCGCTGGTGCATCCGCCGTGAACGGGACCATCGGGGCCCTGCTCGAGGATGACGGAAGCCTGGCCATCAACGGAGTTGTGGATGCCGCTCTTCGCACGGCTCCAGCAGCCGAATTCGCCGCCTATGCTCCGCTCAAAGGCCTTCCTTCTTTCCTTGATTTAGCCGTTTCATTGGCCTTGGGCGATCATCGGGCCACCTTGGAATCGCTTGGTCTTCACACCGGTGCAACCGCCTCGCCGGGGGGTTCTGGAGCCCTCTACCTAGCCGCCTCGAACTTTGCTGAACGCGGTGACGCCGTTCTGCTGAGGGACCGATATTGGGGGCCGTATGCAGGTTTCTTGCGCGGATGCGGTCTCAAGTCAGCGACTTACCCGTTACTGCCCTCAGCAAACGAGCCGGCGACGGCTCATTTGGACCTCGAAGCCTTTTCGTCTTCGTTGGATGAACTCGCCAAGACACAACAGAGCGTGATGACTTGGTTGAATGACCCAGCCCACAACCCTACCGGGCTCTCTTTGCCTGCTGAGAGTCGTTTTGCTCTCCTCAACGCCTTCATGGAAAGCGCCACGCGAAACGAACATGTCGGTCACACCCTTTTGCTCGATGCTGCTTACCACCTATACGCCGACGAGCCTCACGGATGGGCAGAAACCATCGCAGAAGCCCTTGATGCGGGTTTGCCGTGGCCCGAAAACATGCTTGTTTGCTTCGCTCTCTCTCTCTCGAAATCCCACACCATTTACGGTCTGCGTACGGGAGCGTTGGTCTACCTCCATCCTGAAGAAGCAAGTGTTCAGCGATTGAACGACGTCATGGGCGTCACTGGACGCCAAACATGGTCAGCCGCTCCAAGGGTGGCCCAACATGTCTTGAGTGAATTGCACGCTACAGAGGCGGGCGGCCAATCGTGGTCCGAAGAACGAGACCGACTCGCTTCCCTCCTCTCACAACGACGGGAACGCTTCCTTCGGGCCTGCACACAACATGGCGTGAACATCAACCCCAGTCATGATGGTTTCTTTGCATGGTACGAGTGTGAGGACCCGGTGGCTGTTGCTGAAGCATGTGCTGGCCAACATGTCTACCTCGTACCGCTCACCGGTGGGGTCCGAATCGGCCTTTGTGCCGTACCAACATCGCAAGTTGAGCGGGTTGCTGAAGCTTTGGCGGTGGCTACGGGGGCTACCCAATGACGCGGCTGAGCCGAGAGAATTTTCTCATCACTGGATTCGTTTGCATTTTCTTTGGCGCTTCGTTGAGTGTGGCCAATCTCGGACCAATGGCGTTGACAGTGGGGTTGTTCGGTATCGTGTTTTTCATCGTCGGGATGTCCATGGGTCGACAAGTGGGTCTCTCTCCTGAAGCCATCGCAGGTTGGCAACCTGAAAGCGAGACGCTGCGCGACGCAGGTCGTTTCATGTTCCGAGTTGATGTGACGCTCGACGAACCCATTCGCTCCTCCATTTTGTGTGGGGCCTGCGGCCATGTGCATGTTCAGGACGGCTCCAAACCCGCTTCCTTCACCTGCCCAAATTGTGGCGTTCAACTCTGGGACGAAGAGGAGTGAACGGTGGCTTTGCTGCCTTCCTCAACGGTGATTTCAAAGGACGAAGGCGTTTAGCAGGGCCATGGGTGCACCCGATTTGCTGAACCCCGAGCGCCGAATGCTCAGGGCCATGCAGTTGAGTGAGTCCGACCGTTCGTGGGACCTTGAGAGCCTTCTCGCTGCTTGTGATTGGACCGACCAAGCTGTTGCAGTGGGCGCAGGGCACGGCCTTGAGAACCATGGATTGGTCAACCTTGACGAGCAGGTGCTCCGAGAAATCAGTTTGGACCTTGGAGGCGAGGATGCTCACGAAAACGGGCTACTTGAGCACCGTATTTGGACGTGGATGAACGGCTTTGACGAGGGGGCCTCTCCTTCAATGCAAGGATTACAAGAGGCCTTTGAGCGTCATGAAGCAGGTCCGGGTGTGGGTCTCCTCAAGCAACTTGGTGTCTCGATAGAGGGCGGTTTGCTCGTCGCCTCAAATCCAGATGGAATCAGCGAAACCATCGCCTCTCGCACTGCATTTCTTGCTTCACTGCCCGCTTTGGCAGAAACCCTTGACCAAGAGATGCTACGTCATTTCTCTGCACGAAAAAATCTGATCAAGGCCGTGGAAAGGACAGTCCGCCATTGGACGCTTACAGCCGACGGCCAGGCCGTGTCATCCGATGACCTTCAGGAAAGCGTTGTCATCACCGACATCACGCCGGAACTTCTCCAAGGTGAGGAATGGAAAACCGCTGAATTCCGTTCGTTTGACGTGACCCTTGAAGCCGCCACGCCTCGCACCGGACGCAGCCATCCCATGCAAGCCTTGATCGAACGTATTCGGGCTATCTTCCTCGAGATGGGCTTCTCTGAACTCGTTGATGATTACGTCCAATCCGCTGGTTGGAACATGGACGCCCTGTTCATTCCCCAAGACCACCCGGCGCGGGAGATGCAAGACACGTTCTACCTCGACCAACCTTCGTCCATTGACCTCGATGATGACGTCCTTCAGGCATGGAAAGCCATTCACGAACACGGCGGTGAAACCGGCTCAACCGGTTGGGGCGGCTCCTATTCCACTGAAGTTTCTCAGCGTCCATTGTTGCGAACCCACACCACGGTGAACACCATCCAATACCTGGCTGAGCACCCAACCGAGGCCTGCAGGGTCTTTTCAGTCGACCGTGTGTTCCGAAAAGAAGCCATTGACCGAACCCACCTCCCGGAGTTCCACCAAATTGAAGGGATCATCATGGAGGAGGGTGCGAACTTGCAGATGTTGGTGACCACCCTCAAGACCTTCTATGCCAAAATGGGCTATCCCGAGGTTCGTGTTCGCCCTGCATACTTCCCGTACACCGAACCGAGTTTGGAAATTGAAGTGAAGTGGCGAGGCAAGTGGCTGGAGCTTGGCGGGGCCGGTATCTTCCGTCCCGAGGTGACCGAGCCGCTCGGCATTACCTCGCCCGTCCTCGCGTGGGGCATGGGCTTGGAGCGATTGGCCATGTTGGTCCTCGGTCTGGACGATATTCGGCAACTGTACATCTCCGACCTCGAATGGCTGCGAAACCAGCCTGTTTTGTGATGGTTAACCCCCCTGACTTACGAGCGAAGTTTTATTGATGTCATTGGCGAGTTCTTTACCATGGAACCCACAAGCATCTCGATGTACATGTCCAACGTTGAAACCATCCCAGGGATGACAATTGCCAAATCCCTTGGTTTGGTCACCGGGTCAACCGTCCGTGCCAAACACCTTGGAAAAGACATCTTTGCGGGTTTCAAGAACTTGGTGGGTGGAGAACTCAAGCAATACACGGATTTGTTGAATGAATCCCGCAACGAGGCTCTCCAACGCATGATGATGCAGGCAAGCACCATGGGGGCAAACGGCATCGTGAACGTCCGTTTCGCTACCTCAAACGTGGCAGCGGGTGCCTCTGAATTGTTCTGTTATGGAACGGCTGTCATCGTCCAATGAGGTGTTCTTTTGAGCGAAGACTCTTCTTTCATCATCGTCTTGGTTCTTCTGTTCTCGCTGCTGCCGATTTTGTTGCCTTTTTTGTCCTGGGCAATCGGTAGATGGTACCAAGGCCGATTGATGGATGCACTTGTGCTCAACGAAAAACAAAACGGTATGATGCTTCAGAACGACCAGCATCTCTCAACATCATCCTCGATGACGACCATGGCCGCTGCGTCTTCAACGCTGCTTCATGTGAGCATTTGCGTTGGTCCATCCATGGGCCAGATTTTCTTCATGTGGTTCAAGAGCCTTTTTGGAGGCCGTCTTTATTCCTACGATGTTGTTTTGGATTACGGTCGCCGAGAAGCGTTGCTTCGACTCAATCAACAAGCGAAAGACCTGGGATGTTCTTCCATGGTAAACATCAGAATAGAAACATCAACCGTTTCCTTTGCAAAGAACAACAAGAACAAGACATCATCGGTTGAATTCCTCGCCTTTGCGACGGGTATACGCCAGTGAGGTTATTCCCACTCATCTCTGAAGCGTTGTTGTCGCTCCTTGGCGTCTTCGTCGGTGTGCTCCTCATCCGGTTGGTGTTCTTCAGGGTTGATGTTCAAGGCGTGTTGGTCTTCTTCGTCAAAGAATTCTCGGCTGAATCGGTTGCGGAAGAATCGACGGATATCGGCCTTGTTCATGCCTTGAAAACGCATGTGGACGTGTCCCTCGCGTTCACTGTTTTCTCGGCGTTGGCGAGTTCGTTGACGCCAAAATGTTCTGAACACATGGAAGGATTGTTTTTGNTCGTCAGCGAGTTGAAAATACTCGGGCCAATCCATGCTCTCAACGAGATTGACAAAGCGATTCAGGGCGAGCACAAACTCCTCCATATCATCGATCATCTCCTTCTCGTTCTGTTCTTCATCTTGAGGTGCATTTTCGTCTTTGGTGTTGTCATCAGTCATGAAAGAGAAATACCCGTGAGTCCTTATGAAGGGTTCATCAAGTCATGAACGCATGCTCATAAGGGAAGTGCTCGAGGCGTTGTTATGGAACTCTCGGGAACGGTGAGCAGCGGTCTTGGACGCGCCCATGTCTTCATGGCCCAACCGCATTATCAGGACCAATTCCGAACGGTCTTGGGAAACACGGCTTGGCCGGGTACGTTGAACATCGAAATTGACGATGCGATGTTCAGCCATTACATCGCCTTGCGCCAAAAGGCAGGCATTGATACGCTCGACGCACCCGAGGAGGCTCGGAAGCATGCAAAGGGCCTTGATGTGGACGCCTATGAACGGATTCGGATTCGAGGTTTTCTCAGAGATGGTGTTTCATTTGGAGGGGCCTCTGCCTTCAAGGGGGCCATCCACCACGGCGAACAAACCGTAGAATGCGCCGTGTTGATTCCAGATTTGACTCGCCATGTTGATGTGGTTGAGGTCATCTCCACCGCCTTCCTTCGTGAGCATCTAAAGCTCAGTGATGGCGACCGAATCACGATTTCATTGTGATCGGTGGTAAACGACCGGAAGGGTGCCGATTTCGGCCCATTCATTGTAGAGCATGCTCTTCAACTCATGCTGGGCGGCTTGACGCCAACGACCGATTCGTGTTCGTTCCGCTGTTCTCCCGGTTGGGGGGGCGGAAAAAGCGGTGGCGTGGCTCTCCTCGGGCAACGGAGCCCGTTGCCAAGCGACTCCCCACAAGACCAGCCACTCGGGAGGAGCCACGCCAAAATCTACGGGGACCATCGGGTGTTCAATCGCCTGCTGGATGTCGTTTTCCTCCAGTTCGCCAACGGCAAGTCGGAAGAGGGCATTGGCCATGCGTCGCACTTGATTCCAGAGGAAGGCTTCCCCAGTGACCTCAAAGCCAATCAGTCGGTCTCCGTCCATCCAAGGTTTGGTCTCAAGAACGGTTCGCATTGGGTTTTTTCCCTCTTCGAGACGGGCAAAGTTTCTCGCGTCGTAGGTGCCGACGAAGAGGTCAAGCCAACGGCTAAAGTCCTCTTTTTGCGGCTCAATCCAGAATTCCATCGCCTCCAACCTGTATCGGTACGTGCGATGCAGGGCCATTCGGGGGTTAAACGTGGATTCAACCTCCTCAACGGTGAGAAAGGCAATGTTTCGGTCCAAGCGGTCGTCCACGGCACGTATCATTTTCCGCGGCGAGAGGGCCTCCCACAACGTCCGGTCCAAATCAACGATACCGCCGTTGATTCTTACATGCACNCCGGCATCGGTTCGACTGGAGAGCACAAGGAGTTGCTCTTCTATTGGTCCAGTGAGCCACTTGAGGGACCGAAAGACCCTNATCAGTTCACCCTGGACGGTTCGAACATCAGGTTGAATTTGGCTTCCATGAAAGGCATCGCCTAAGTAGCCGATTCGAAAAAACAACCGAACCTTCTCGGTCAGGANACCCTCTCCTCATTCATCAGAAGTGAGGGTGGCGACGGCGTCTTCGGTTGAAAAACCGAGGGCACCAACGGCCCATTCCAAGGCCTGCTTCAACCATGGTTGAATCATCGGGGCCTTTCGACTTGGGTCCATCACTTCAATGGCGTCCACGAGGTTTCGACTGGCGGTAAAGAGCACTTCGTCAACAGGGATGTCTTCGAGTTCCAGCCGTCGTGCGTAGCGCTGAAATTCCTTGACGGCNACCGGAATACGTCGGCACTCAAGAGCAAAAGAGGCGAAATCAGCAATGTATTCCATGTTGTCTTCATCGAGTTCCATGGCTTTCTTGTAAGCGTTCATGATCTTACGGCCGGGAATGACATCGTCTTGTGCATCCATGTTCTTCATGTTTGCAAATTCAGCCCACATATGGTGGAGTTGAGCGACATCAGCGTTCGCCCCAATTTTCTCATTCAGGTCTTCAAGCGCCCCATCGATGTTGCCTTCTCGGAACAAAGCGATGGGCTTCTCCAACAATTCTTCAACCATGTTCTCTTCTCCAACCCNTCGTAGCCGATTCGGCTTTTCAAGGCTCGCTCAAGCACCGTTGCTCTCACGATTCACTCTCGGCGTCGTTGCTGAGTGCGCTCTTGATGTCTTCGAGCATGTTGGATTGCGAATGTTTGCGNTGCATTTCNTTGAGCATCATCTTGATGTCTTCCCACTTTCTGATTTTGTAGAAACANTGTCGGGGGTCATGGTCAACTCGACGGGTGGTTCGTTGGTAAGTCAAAAACGCAAACAAGGAACGGAAGATGCCCTTTCGTACTTTATCGGCCGTGGAATCATCCCCGCTGCTGGCCGTCCCCGGTAGCGCACCCGCACCGGCGCTCACGCCGACGGTTTCCTCCATCAAGCCCACTCCAGAGTCGGTCATGATGGTCACGGTGGCGTAGCCTAGCATGGTGCCCATGGGCGTTCGCTCAACCATGACTTCCGAGATGCGGTCAAACAGGATGCGTCGATGGGACCTGGAGAGCAGGAAGGCATGATGGTAAATGATGGCGTTCGTGGTCACCACATAGGAAAAACTGCGTTGATACTTGTAGGTCAGGGCCCAAAAGAGCAGGGTGAAGGTGGCTCCAGCAATNAGATAGTTGTAGGAGTTGATTGGGATGAAATCAAACGCACCCTCCTCGGCTCCAAACAAACCAGCGATGGCGCTGATGAGGTTGTCTGCAGTGATGATGAGCGGCAAGAAANGTCGCNCCNAGCATNGCNNTGGTGACCCANCGNCCCGANGTTGAGATGTTNANCATNCGGTTNGCCCANGTGAGGAACCCCATNGTNANCACNAAGCCNATNGGNAGGCTTTCCCANCTCGTNACCTCNATGAGTTTCGCCGTNAANTTCAGCAANAANGANGCATCATCGGCCGGATTTAGGCCGTTTGCAAACAACATGTGGACGCCAAAAACAAGGCCTCCGAGCACGTACATCCCGAGGAACGCCAGCGTGCTCGGTCGAGCTACGCCGTTCTCAAGAATTTCTTCACCAGCGATCAACCTGTACTTGTCCCTTGATGCATCATCAGAGGGGGCCTCTTCCTTGGTCTCCTCGGTTGGTTCTTCGGCCGCTTCTTCCGCAACTTGTTCCTCGCTCATGCTCGGTCCTCAGTTGGTGATGTTACCAAGTGAATCAAATAACTTCCCCCGTAAGGTCCGCCTTATTCAGTGTAAAACGCCCCATGCGTGTTCGGCGTTTCCTCGAACCCAACCGTAATCTCGGCGGGTTCTGCGACCAAATTCGTCTACGATTTCCAATCTCGTGACGTCCAACGGGTACTCGTTGTAGGTCAAGTGGGACCACAACCCCCCTCGCGTGGGTTGGTCAAAGTGCCAATGGGCGCGCTCCACGGCCTCTACGGTCAGTTTGATGCTGGTTCGTCCGTTCCACATGTGGACGTTGAACATCGGCAGAGCAGCGCCCGGTTGTTGACCGTGTTCACCTTCCACGCGTTTTGAAATCACTTTTTCCACCTGAACACGAGCAAAGCGTTCAGTACGCTGATGCTTGGCATCGTGGAACAGTCCACCTTGGGACAAGGCGATGTGTTGAATGTCCCGTTTCTTCCAAGGGCGGGGATTTCGTGCGGTGATCGTTGGCGAAAGATGGGGGAGAAACCAATCCATGTATGAGCCGTCTTCAAAGTGAAGAACACCCCAATACCACGGAGGTGAAGGGGCTTGGACGCAGACTTTTTGGAAATAAGCGGTGCCTGTGACGCTTTCACCGTCGATTTGACCTTGGACCTTTGTGCCGTGAACACGAAGGATGTCGTACCCCATGGAAGCGGCGTAGGTGGCGGTGGACGGGCGAGCCACCGACATGGCGGGGTTCCACGGTGTGAGCGACAACTCCATGGAGGTGGGTGCTCCGTTTTCGACCGCTTGCTTATCGCCCCTGAGGTTCAACCAGAACGCATGCTTGTCGCTGTGAAGTCCCATGGAAAGGTCGTCGGGGAGAAGCGGTACGACCGCTCCACCGCCCGTGCCTCTTCCTGAGGCCGGCCAGGACGGATGGTCATCAGTCATGGCCACCATATTGCAGGTTCGCTTGATGTACGGTTCGTGCATGCGCTCTCCGTCAAACCACCAAGCACAGACCATCCCATCAATGACCATGCCGCCGTGTTCGTCAACACCAGGTCTACCTTTGGGTTTCCAGGGCGTGTTGTTCACTTCTACTCGGTCGTTGTCTTTGGTCGACCACAGAACCATGAGCTGCTTCCCCCAGCGTTGGCCTTCCGGGTCGTCGATCATGACCAGCCACCACCACCAATCCCATGTCATGTGCCACAAAGGTTCACGAATGCCGAGTTTCCACATGGTGGAAAAGTCGCCTTGGAAGGTGTTCAAAGCGATGGTTTCGTCCACAAGCTCACCTCATTCGATTTCCTTGGATTTGAACAGTGCACTCCCGAGCAGCCAACAGGCAGCCGTTTGGAACACCAAGACGAGAACCGAGACGATGATGGTCCCAAGTGCTCCCAATCCAAGTCCGGGCGTTGACCAAAAGAAGTTCAGGCCTTCGGAGCCCTCGAGCGGTCCATTTCCGCCTCCCCAAAGACCCATTTGAATCAACAAAGGCGTATCTGACCACGCCAGGGCGGCGCCAGCGTCCACGATGTTCATCGCCCATCCAATGACGGAAAATCGCAGGATGGATGCCTCAGGTGCCCCGAGGGTTGTCAAAACCATGCCCAATTCCCACGCGGCAAACGGGAGAGCCAGGACCATGCCGTGCTTCCACATCACGCCGAGGGTGCAGAACAACATCCCGTACACCATCACGGCGAGAAGAGAGGCCAGCCAAACCGCCATCCAAACGCCAAGGTCGCTGAATCTGAAGAAGCCTTCACTTGGGCCGGTGAATCCGGTGATAACGGCCAGCAGAGCGATGAGGACGGTTAGATACACCCAGGCGAGAGCGTAGAATCCGAGCAAGCGATAGAGGAAGACTTCACTTCTTGCGATCGGTTTGGCGAGCATAAAATGCATGGTTCCCGAGGTCATCTCGTTTCGAATCAGCCCGGTGGCCATGAACAACGGGACAAAAATCCCGATGAGGAACACCACGCCAAGTTTGCCGGTGGCCAAGACGAAACTTCTGTGAATCGCTTCGAGTGCATAGGCTTCGTCGTCAGGGTCCTCGTCGACGTTGCCATCGGAGCGTATGACGAGGGCGTTGGGGTTCCAACGCTCGGAGGTGAGTTCGATGTCGCAGGGGATACCGTTGTTGTTCGCGTCTTTTTGTGATGCGGTTCTGGATTCAACATCACAGTCGCCGTTGTCGTCTTTGCCAACGCTTCCCTCAGCCAGTGAATCCCAGTCAAAGTCGTCTTCATCAATCCATACGCTCGGGTCGTCCGGGAGAATGGACGGGTCGAGAATCCCCGGGTGAGAATTTGCATCCAAGGTATCGGTCCCGTAGAGAGCTTCTTGCCCGTTGGGGTAACCGTCCCCATCCCAATCGTAGGAATCGCCATCGTTATCGATGGCTTCGTAATCCCTTGTCATGGCGTCAATGTAGAACATCGTCATGACGCCCATGGCTGCTATCCCAACGATGAAAACCACCCATGTTGAGAGCCGTTTCCGCTGTTGCCTGAGGGTGAATTCACCGATGGCGAGGGCCTTCCTGTCCATCCCGCTCCAAAGGCTCGGAATTTCTCGATTTTGCTTCATGAACTCCCTCCTGCGAGGTAGTTGAGCAACGATTCAAGGTCGTCGTCGGGATTGTCAATCATGTTCACTCGATGATTATTCTCGACGATGAGGCGAGGTAAATCAGCATGAAGTTGGCCGAAATGGTAGGTTTGAATGAGCAATTCCCTGTCGTTGGGGAAACTGACACCAAACACTGCGGGGTGGCTCAACAGGTCTCGAGCGAGCGCTCTTGCGTCCTCGCCCACGATTCGAATGGTGTGCGGTATTTGGTCGAGCCGTTCTCTGATGGCGTGAAGGTTCCCAAGGGCCACCAGTTTCCCCTGATGAAGAATGACAATTTGTTCAGTGATGCGTTCAATTTCATTCAAGATATGGCTGCTGACAAGCACCGTTCGACCGAGTTTACCGAGTTCACGTATCACGTTCATGATGGTGGTTCGTGCCAGTGGGTCGCACCCTTGGAGGGGTTCGTCGAGGATGATGAGGTCTGGGTCATTGACAAGTGCATGGGCGATTTTGGTTCGTTGTCGCATGCCTTTGGAAAAGCGTCCAATCTCCTTGTTGGCCACATCCCTCAAGCCCACGAAATCCAGCACTCGAATCGCTTCTTTTTCGGCTTCGCTCCGTGTCATCCCGTGCAAGCGGGCGAAGGTGCTCACAAACTCAAGCGCCGTCATCCAGTCGTGCATCTTCTCGTGTTCGGGAACAAAGCCGACACGAGCGTAAGGTGCGGGGTTCTTCCATGGGTTCGTCCCGAAAAGTTTGACCTCGCCAGCACTGGGTCGTAGTTTTCCCATGAGGAGTTTGAAAAGCGTCGATTTTCCTGCGCCGTTCATGCCCAGGATGCCCGTTACTCCCCCGCTCAAGGCGAGGGTGATGTTGCTGAGGGCGTGAATGCGTCCGTACGATTTCGAAACACCATTGAACAGCACAACAGGCACGTTTGGTGTGGTCGGAGACGGTGCCTGTGAGGGCTGTCCTTGTTGGGTCATGTCGGGCATCATTCCCGGGTCACCTCCATCGAGGCCACACGGGAAGCCAACACATAGAGGGCCACGGCGTTCATGGCTACCAGGGCCACCAGTGAGTAGGTCCACGAATACTGGTCGTAGGTGGTTTGGGTGCCAATCAGGGCTTGACCGACATGGGCCACACAATCGTAAGGTGAAATCAGGTAGAGGATTTCCCGTTCAAACAAATTTTTCACGATGCTGGCAAGGGTCTTCGTTCCAAACACGATGGCGAGCAATCCGATGCCGGGGAAGAAACGACCGGTGGAGACGCTCGAGAGACTGAGGCCGATGCTCGTGTAGGTGATGATGAGCAACATTCCTGCGATCATACCGGCCAAGAACATGGGGAAGATGTCCACCATCCAGGCCCATCCTCGTCCAAAGGCCACGACTTCAGCGAGGAAATAGAGAACGTAGGTGATGAGGATGACCAAGGCTTGAATCAAAGCGACTGAGAGGAACTTCATGCCCACGTAGTCAAACCTTGAGATGGGTCGGGAAAAGTAGAGTGCAGAGGTTCCGTGCTGCCGGTCTTCCGAGATGACGCCGCCGACCAACAGGGCTGCGACAAGAGGGTAATAGAGCACGTTTCGGGGAAAGAAACCAAGCACATGGCCGTACAAATTGTCCCGACTCACGCCAAAGAGGGAATGGAATTCCGAACTTCCTACCACGCCCGAGAGAAGGGTCATGCCGGCATCGGAAAGCGAGGCAAGGAAGGCGATGAGAATGAAAATTCGTGTGGGCATGGTCCAAGGGCGATGCCCTTTCTTGAAGATGCCCAGAAGGTGATGTCTGAGAATCGACCAATTCCTCATCCATCGTGGGTTCAATTGCCCCGTCCAAGGGGTGTATAATTGCTCAAAGATCTCTCCGCTCTGAGGGGTGGAGGCGTTTTGAACTTCCTCGGGATGTTCATCTCCGGTGTTGGCGCCCCAGGCCACATCCATGCGTCCCTGGCCGGTGACGGGGGCTTCAGGTGCAGCCTCATTTTCGCTCAAGCAGCTCCACCTCCCAAGGATTCAGGGGCATCAACTCGTCGAGCTTCTACGGGTGATTTGAGCAGGTCGTCGCTTGATTTTACGCTGTAGCCGAGGTTGTCCATGATGGCCAAGAAGAGGTCTTCCAACGAGGCTTCGTACTCGTGCATTCGCCTGATTTGAGCCCCGACGTCAGCGGCGGCCTGGAGGATACTGGATGTGGTGTCTTCCACCGTGTGAGCGATTCGCATGACTCGACCTTCTCTCCTCACTTTGAATCCCTGGTCGAGCAATCGTTGCTCCAGCGGGGTCGCTCCGCCCCAAACATGAATCTCAATTTCCCGGTCAATGGCCTTCAAATCCTCGATTTTTCCTTGAGCCGCCAGGGTCCCTTTGTGGAGGAGGATGATGTTTTCACACACTCGTTCGACATCGTCCATCAAATGGCTGGCCATCAAAACAGAGCGGTTGGCACCATGGACCATGGTGTTGAGCGTGGAAATCATGAATTCCCTCGCTTTCGTGTCGAGGCCGTTGGATGGTTCGTCGGCGATGAGCAAATCCGGGTCGTGGATGATGGCACAGGCCAGTTTTGTGGCCTGCTTCATGCCCGTTGAAAAACTCGCTATCTCTCGGTAACGCTGCTCGCCCATGCCAACAAATTGCAATGCTTCATGGGCGCGGTTCATGGCCACCACAGGGTTCATCCCGAGCAGTTCCCCGGAGTACCGCACTTGATGAATGGCGTCCATATCTGGGTTGAGCGCATCGTATTCTGGCATGTAGCCGATGCGTTGGCGAATTTCCACGCCTTGGTTACGGATATCATAACCAAGCACCGAGCCTTCACCAGAGGTCGCTTGAATCAATCCCAAAATGGTCTTGAGAAAAGTGGATTTTCCCGCCCCGTTTTGACCCAGCAGACCGGTGGCGCCCCGGGGAATGTTGATGTTGAGATTATCAAGGGCGACGTGGGGGCCGTAAGCCTTGGTGAGCGCCGTGGTTTGGATGATTGGTTCATCCGCCATGGTCCTCTCCACCGGTGGGTGATGGACGACGACCCATGAAGGCTTTTGTCCGATGCATG
>NZEQ01000064.1 GCA_002689105.1 Verrucomicrobiales bacterium
TGCAACGGCGACCAAATATCTGAGGCAGAGTGTCCAGGCGAGACCTCTTACACCATCCCTGATGAAGCGGATAACGGTCTCAATCACGAACCCTGTACCATCTCGATGGCCAAGACGAGTGCTGCCAACACTGGAGGCAGTCAGTTCTTCCTGATTCCAAACGACAGCACGCCCAGTTGGTTGGACGGTCAACACACCGTGTTTGGCGAAATCACCAGCGGCTGCAATCACGTCACGGCTATTTCAGGGGTTGAGACTTACAACACTGACAACGACCAAAACACCAATGGCGACCAACCAACTTCCGAAGTAAAGTTGGTCTCAGCGTCATTTGTTGGCTCCGAAACCACCCCTTGGTACCAGTTCTGGTGAATGCCTCTACGCTGCTTCAAGGAACCGTTCAGGCGATTGTAAGCGGTGAAGGGTTTTCTTCATAGACGGTTGGGGGTTCNCAAGAATCATGGCGACCTTGGACCCCT
The DNA here is from genome assembly GCA_002689105.1 of Verrucomicrobiales bacterium. GTDB lineage: Archaea > Thermoplasmatota > Poseidoniia > Poseidoniales > Poseidoniaceae > Poseidonia. Next base: position 480 of record NZEQ01000064.1, read on the forward strand.
TCAACGCACGGCAAACTCTTGGCGTGGGTGGCGATTACTTCTCGCTTGACGCCTTGGACACCAACGGTGTTCCNACNANCCATCTCCCGTATTCAATTCGAATCCTTCTCGAAGGNGCNCTGCGAGGTCATGATGGTTTNCTCATCACCGAAGACGACATTCGCAAGATCGCAGCGTGGACGCCAAACGGCGAGCGAGGAGAGATTCCTTTCCGCCCGTCTCGCGTCATTTTGCAAGACTTCACCGGTGTTCCCGCCGTGGTTGATTTGGCTGCCTTGCGGGACGCCATGGTGGAAATGGGCGGNGACCCCGAGAAGGTGAACCCCCAAGTTCCCGTCGACCTTGTCATCGACCACTCGGTCCAAGTGGACATCTCAGGCGCTCACAGCGATGCGCTTGACATGAACCTCGACATCGAATACCACCGCAACATGGAGCGATACACTTTCCTCAAGTGGGGNCAACAATCNCTGGCNAACTTCCAAGCCGTCCCTCCCTCAAGAGGCATCGTCCANCAAGTGAACCTCGAGTTCNTGGCCAGCGTTGCTCGCCAAGAGGAAGGCGTTTGGTTGGCCGATACGCTGGTTGGCACCGATTCCCACACCACCATGGTGAACGGTTTGGGCGTGCTGGGCTGGGGCGTAGGCGGTATTGAGGCCGAAGCGGTCATGCTCGGTCAACCGATTTACATGCTCGCACCGGACGTCGTTGGTGTCCGCCTTACCGGCAACCTCCAACCGGCTGTGACCGCCACGGACATGACGTTGCGTATCGTTGAAATGCTGCGCGAACACGGTGTGGTTGGCAAATTCGTCGAATTCTTTGGGCCGGGCATGAAAGCCCTCTCGCTNGCNGACCGAGCCACCATTGCAAACATGGCCCCNGAATACGGCGCNACCTGCGGNTTCTTCCCTGTTGACGAACGCACGCTGGATTATTTGCGGCTGACAGGGCGCGAAGACGACGCCATCGCCGGCGTGGAAGCCTATGCGAAGGCCCAAGGCCTCTGGTACGGCGAGGATGCGGCAGAAAAATCCTACACGGCCGTGCTGGAATTGAACCTNGACGACGTCGTCCCTGCTCTTGCTGGGCCAAAGCGCCCTCAAGACCGTGTTGACCTTGACAAGATGAAGTCCCACTTCGCCGAGAGTTTGACGCATGAATTGGGTCATCAAGGTCACGGCTTGTCCGAGGAAGACCTGTCGAAGAGCGCCATCGTTGAAATGAACGGCGAGATGTTTGANTTGAACCACGGCGATGTGGTCATCGCTGCCATCACCTCTTGCACCAACACCTCAAACCCCGGTGTCATGATGGCCGCCGGTCTTTTGGCTCGAAAGGCTCGCCAACGCGGCTTGAAGGTCAAGCCTTGGGTACGAACCTCCCTTGCTCCCGGCAGCCGTGTGGTCACCGAATACTACGAAGCGACCGGGTTGCAAGACGACTTGAACGCCATGGGCTTCCACACGGTCGGCTACGGCTGCACCACCTGTATCGGAAACTCTGGGCCGCTTGACCAACCCATCGAAGCCGCCATCGACGAGGCCGGCCTCATCGTCGGTTCGGTGCTTTCAGGAAACCGAAATTTCGAAGGGCGCGTCCACGGCAAGGTCAANGCCTCTTACTTGGCAAGCCCTCCGTTGGTTGTGGCCTACGCCATCGCCGGAAATCTGGANGTCAACCTGGCCACTGAACCCATCGGGCATGATTCGGAGGGAAAGCCGGTNATGCTCTCNGAGGTTTGGCCGAGCGANGAAGAAGTGAACGAGGCGATGAAGGTCATCACTCCGGACATGTTCCGTCAGCGCTACGCCGACGCCATGAACGAACCCCGATGGAACAGCATTCCTGCTGAACCCTCGCCGCTTTATCCATGGGCCGATGCCTCCACCTACATCCGACTGCCCACGTTCTTTAGCGGTCTATCGAGCACACCCGACCCCATCGTGCCCATTGAGGGTGCGAAGGTGTTGCTGAAACTCGGTGATTCCATCACCACCGACCACATTTCTCCAGCNGGGTCTTTCCCAGCCAACGGGCCTGCAGGTCAATGGTTGGTTGAACGACAGGTGGAGCCAAAGGATTTCAACTCCTTTGGAAGCCGCCGTGGAAACCATGAGATCATGATGCGTGGCACCTTTGCCAACGTTCGCATTCGCAATCAAATGGCTCCGGGAACCGAGGGTGGCTACGCCCTTAATCACGAAACCAGCGAGGTCATGTCGGTGTACGATGCTGCACAAATCGAGGCACCAAAAGTCGTTCTCGCCGGCGGCCAATACGGCACGGGCTCGTCTCGTGATTGGGCGGCGAAGGGAACCTACCTCCTCGGCGTGAAAGCCGTCATCGCCACTTCGTTCGAACGCATCCACCGTTCCAACCTCGTCGGCATGGGCGTGCTTCCTTTGACGTTCAAAGANGGCGAGTCTCACGAATCTCTCGGCTTAACGGGCCAGGAAAGCTACACGATTCCCTTGGGCGATGATGTACAACCGCTCCAGTGGATCACCGTTCAGGTCGACCACCCCGACGGAACGACTTCTTCCTTTGAGGCACAAGTCCGTCTCGACACCCCTGTGGAAGTGGAGTATTATCGAAACGGGGGCATCCTTCACACTGTTTTGCGAGAGATGGCTCAATCAACTGCATGAATCCAGCAGATTGAAAATCTGACGACCCGCAGGCCAACTTGATGCGTCAACTCCGNGGCAACGTCCGATACCGTTTCAGGTCGGACGATCACGACGTCAATGTCGTCATCGAAGGCGAAGCAAGTTGGGTGCAGAAGCACGTTGACGAACTGGGCCTTACCGGTGTCGGGTGGACCATGCCAACGGGGACGGAGGTGCAAGCCACCAATCTCTCAAGCGTCAGCGTTGAACGCCAAAAAGCCGGCATCAACATCGAAATGGAGGATGCACCTGAATCAACCCGTCCTGCCGACATGGGTCCGGAGCCTGACCCTAGCCGTATCCCTGTCGTTCGTCGCCCTATCGGCGAATTGAACCTTCAGGAAAAATTGAATCAAGCTGGTCTTGCACCTGCTGAACGGCCTGACATCATTGAACTGATGGAACTCCTTGACGACNTGGAGCCGCCGCGACCGGTTCAGGGGGCAACAAGTGTCGATCCAATGGCCGAAGCATGGCTGCGAGAATTGCTTCAACTGGTGGTCCGAGACCATGGATCCACGGGTTTGCGAACCGAGGATATCGAGGAAATTGCCAGCAGCAAACTCGGTGGTCGAGAAGGAACGACCCTCGATGTTTGGTTGGAGTCGTTGTTTTCGGCCGGAAAACTGGTTAAAATCCACGGCGGAGATGCCACCGGTTGGGGNCCATCGCCGAAGTGGNTGGCTGGACGNTTTTAAGCCGNAAGTCCCCTTCATTTTTTGGGGATAAAAAGCCGNCAATTTTGAACATAAACGAGGGCTTGCGCCTATGCCGCTGGGGAACTTGAGTGCAAAGGCATTATATCCGAACAGGCCGTCGCGGGAACAAGTGATGTCCATGCTAACCCAAAACGACCTCTCTAAAGCCCGAATGCGAAGTGTCTTCTTGACGCTCTTGATGGTGTTGAGCACCACCGCTGCCCTTGCAACCACCGCTAGCGCATCCGTCGCTCGNTCATACACCACAAATCGCGACCCNACAGACATCGCCATTGGCGACTTTGACTGTGATGGGTACAACGACTTGGCCATTGCGACCGACGGCACCCACAGCATGACGATTCTCTACAACGACGGAAACGGCAACTTCAACGAGCGACAGGACATCTGGGTCGCTGGTAATCAGAGCCGAAATGCCGATTGGGATGAGTTCGCCAACGTTGAGCAGGTGGAAGTGGGTGAATTCACCGGCGACAACGCCATTGACATCGTTATTTATCAGAAGAACAACCCGTTCAAGACCAACGACCAAGGCGCTCCTGCCGGTGAACCCGGCAACGTCACCATCCTCGAAAACGATGGTTGTGGCAACCGCGATTGGACCATCGGCCAGCGCTTTACTCACTTTTGGGTGTGGGATATGACCGTTGGCGATGCNGATCAAGANGGAAACGACGACATCTATGTGTTGGAATTGGAAGAAGACCTCTCCAGGCAAAACGTCGTTACCTATCGCAGCCCCATCACTTCAACAACCCAAGGGGCACAAACCTTCCTAGGGGTTTCTACACAACACATCTATCAGACCCTTGAAGTCGGCGATTACGGTGAAACACAATCCGTCGGTCTTGGCGGCTCCTGCACCGATGACGACATTTTCCTTCTGCGTGGCTACGGCGTTGATTACACCAGCGGCACGGTCACGAACGCCGGAAATACGGACAACGTTACCATCGTGGAATATTCCTGTACGGGTGTCGCAAGCACCCCCGGCTCCTATCCGGCTGACATCTCGACGACGAACCCAACCGTCATTCAGTTCGGCGTTATTGNNTCCCAAGATTTCGCCATCGCTGACGTGGGCGGNAATGGATACATTGACACCATCGCCATGANGGATTCCAANGCAGAAAACGTCACGTTCATCTCGGCGTCCGCNCAAGGGACTTTCGGGAACACAAAAAATGCCTACTTNGGNCCCTACATTTCCTATGCCATGGGCGTTGCTGATTTGAACGGCGATGGCGAGGCTGACTTCGTGACGCCCACCGTCGCTTACCAAGAGAACACAACGGACTCTGCAGGAGGTACCGAGTCGAGTTTCTTCCTCAACTATCCCACCACCACCCAGGTCACGCTTTCCGACGGTAATGGCGGCCACGTGAGTCCACTTTCCTATCCAGCCAGTCGTCGTCCGTCTGCCGTCGCAGTCGGGCAACTCGCTGGCGATGCAACCTCCGCACCTGACCTTGCCATTGGCCACGCTGACTGGGCCTTTGGTGGATGGAGAGACAACCTTGGTTGGGAAGGACAATACGACACCATCTCGGTTATTGAAATGGACAACAAAGACATCGCCGTTGCCGATTTGGAGGTTTCACCAACCGACCGATACTTCGGACTTGTCGGTGAAGGAACTCGTAACATCAATGTCACCGTTGCCAACACGGGCATGGACACGCTCAACGGTCAAACTGCAGACCTTGATGTTGTGTTGAAGGTGGTCGATGAAGCCAATTCAACCAACACCACGGTTTATTCCAACGACTGGGATACTCCCGAGGTCAAGACGGGTTGCGGCTCAGGCTGCGCCTGGACTTACGAGGAGTACATCGGTGGCGGAACCAACTGGCACCTTGAAACCAACCATTCTACCGGTGGAAGCAGCGGTGGACTCAACGACCCCAACTACTCTGCCAACTATCAGAACCCTACCGACTTCATGTGGGCAGGCAATATGAAAACAAATTCGTCTGGCGACGAATGGAGCGGCTATGGCAAGAACTGGGATGATGGCATGGTTCTCAACGATGTTGATTTGACAGGAGCAGATCGTGCTTTCATGAGTGTTGAACTCTTCCGAGCCCTCGGGTACGGAGCTCTCGGCAACCTTGCTACAACCACTTCAGGTCAACAAGTCTTCGTCATCGGCGATGTTTGGGACGACCTTTCCATGATCGAAGTTTACAGCGAGGAAACAGGCTGGAGTCTTATCTCCTGCCCGGGTCTGGCTGCCTTTGTTGGTGCGTGCTATTCAGGCGACTCCATGTGGGGTGGATTTGACTTTGAACGTGCAGACAAGCAACGATATGGGTACTATGCAGAGAGTCGCGTAGGCGGTTACTCGTACATCGGTTCCTACTATGGTTGGGACAACTTCACCGAAGAAGACCTCGGCGTGTTCGACCTCTCCCCATGGGCGGGTGAAACGGTTGACATTCGCTTCAGATTCAGGACAGGATTTGAAGGGTCAACGGCTGATGATAACGAGAGTCGCTGGTCCGGCTTGGACGGCTTTGCCGTGGACAACCTTACCATTTGGAAGCAGAACACGATGTTTATGCCCAACCCACAAACCCAATCCACCACCATTGGTCCTTTCACCAACCTTCAGCCTGGGCAGGAATACACAACATCCATCCAAGCGAATCTTCTCAATGACACGACCTATCGTATCTCTGCTACGCTGTCAAACAATGCTTGGGATGAGCAAAACATCAACGACGACATTATCGATTACGTGACACCGTTCAATCTCTATGACCCGATGGTGGAGTCAATTGACTTCTTCAAACCTGGCAGTTTGTATGCACAAGGCGTTTATGACATCGGTGTGAACACCAACAACTACGGAAACACGCCGGTTGACTTTGACATCGAAGCCACGGTCTACTCGGCGACACCGTCCGACGTGTACTGCGGTACGCCATCGGCTGTTTGCGAAGAAACCTTCGAGAACGATGCGGAAGGTTTCCGACACGAAGAGCGCGGAGATACGGCCGTGCCAAAGGGCTACATTTACAATGATAATTCGTGCAACACACCGATTTTCAACGGTGAGGCTTACTGGTTTGGCCACCCTTGCGATACGGCTACCAAAGGCTACGAAGACGCTTGGGTCAACGAAACACTCGTGATTCCTAACATCGACCTCACAAGCATGAGCGGCGACTTCGTTTCCCTGAATTTCGAGTATTACGCAGATACATTCTTCCAAACCAATTCTGATGGGGACAACGATCCTTCGGATTACGTCACCATGAAGGTGGAATATTCCAAGAATTCAAGCAACGGTACGGTTGAGGATTACGAAGGTCTTGTGATCGCGCAATGGAACGATTACAACGAAGACAACACCTGTCGTAATGACGATAACGGCGACGGCATCACCAACAGCAGTGAATCGTTCGATTATTCAGAACTCATCAACATCGGCGACCCTGCCAATGTTGACGGATCAGGCAACTACGAGGTGTTCTTCAACACCGATGGATTGGTGAAGACAACCAGCATTGACTTGACGCATTTGTACATTTTGAATCGTTCCTCTTCGTTCCCAAGTCAGTGGGGCTTTGAGTGCATGTCGCTTCAAGGCTCGACCGTCAATGTGCTCCTTGAATTCCAATCGGATGAGGACGGCAGAAACGGCGTAAACGATGGCTTCAAGGGTATCGGTTTCAACAACATCTCGCTTCAAGAATACACGTTCCTTGAGGTGGCGAGTTACACCAACAGCCGAACGAACGTTGATGCAGAAGAATCAGCATTGACACAGGTTGCCAGTCATGAATTTGAAGTCGGAGTTTACAGGTTGGATGTCAAGACTGTCTTTGACAACACCACGGTTGGCACACCATGGTACGCTGCCAATGAGCTTTCTGAAGCCAACAACATCAAGCGAGTCATCTTCAACGTTGAGTCGGTTGATGTCTCCATTGGTAGCCCCAACACGCTGAAGTGTATGGATGACCAAACACTCTCATGTGTGCTACCGATTGACGGTGCGTTAACCCATACTTGGGATTACGCTGCGGTAAACGGTGTCCTCGCCGGAGATTACATGTTCCACATGGAGATTCACGACATGGCCGATGGCTCACTTGTTTACCAAATGGATTCAGGTGGTTTCGAACAACTGGAAAGTCAAGAAAGAATTGACATCAGCTTCACGCCTTGGGAAGACGAATCCGGTGGACAGCAATGGGTTGACGGCACCACCTACAACATCAGTGTCTATGCTACGCTAGCCGACGGAACTGAAACGGGTAACGTTCGTTTCTTCCATGCTACATTTGTTGACCACATCGATGTCGCTATTCTTTCCGACACCTCGATTCGAACCACCGCCATTAAGGAAGACCTTGCTATCCTCGGCATGACCTACACTCAGTACGAAATCAAAGACTGGAACACCTACTTTGACGCTGGTTGGTTCACGCACTACGACAAGATCGTGCTGCCATGGCAAGAAGAATTGGTTGCAAAGGATACTCAATTCGGAGGCGATGGATACTACCAGTACATCGGCGAGCCCGCTCGTCGAACCGTGTTGGAGAACTTCATGTCCGCTGGTGGTACGGTCCAAGCACATTTGGGCCCTCTCGGCACTCAAATTTACGGTCTTGACCAAAGTTTGGCTGGACGC
>NZEQ01000065.1 GCA_002689105.1 Verrucomicrobiales bacterium
CACGCACAGTTTGGCACTGCTGTATCGGTGGAACGGTGCGTGGACGGAAACCATTCTCGACAACGGCACCAACACCGGACACCACCCATCGGTGGTCATCGATCGACAGGGTGCGATTCACATCGCCTACATCGACGATGACAACGACAAACTCCGGTACGCCACCAACGCCTCAGGTTCGTGGGTCTTGACAACGCTCGGAAATTCAAGCATTGACAGCGACGCTGGTCGAGGAACGGCGATTGTTGTTCATCCCATCACCGATGCCGTTCACATTGTGGCCACCAATTACGAGGATTCCGCTCGCACCTTGCAGTACCACACCAACGAAGGCGGTTCATGGGTCAACGAAACCATCTCCGACACGACGAAAGACGAAGGACACGACCCTGCCATGGCGATGGACGGTGACGGAAATCTCCACGTTGCTTACTACTGCGATGACGGGTGTGAGGATTTGCGCCTGTCCAGCAGAATCGATGGCGTCTGGCAAAACGAAACGGTTTCGAGTTCCGGTGACATCGGATACGATCCTGACATCGCCATTGATTCCCAAGATACAATTCACATTGTCTCAAAGTACGCAGGGTCGAATGGACGCGTCTACCTTCATTCCGGCACACCAGGAAGTTGGACGGAGAACACGGGACTCGGAGGAGCATACGCTTACTGGCCCGTGGTCGGCGTTGATTCAAACGATGCCGTTCACATCTCTTACCATCGGTCCTGGACATACAAGGACGTGATGTACATGACCAACGCTTCAGGCGCTTGGTCAACCGCTTCCATCATCGACGATTATGGGGGTTGGGGCAGCGAGATGGTCATTGACGCCAACGATGACATCTTGATTCCAAACATCCATTCTGGTTCAAACGGCGTGAGTCGCGATGATGAATTACAACTCACCACGGTCACCGGATCTGGTCAAGGGCTCACGGCTCGCCCCACCTACGATATTTCACCGATGCTTCCACCCGGACTCACCATGAACTGGCGTACGGGAACCGTTTATGGTACACCGACTCAGGCCCTCGACAACACAACGTTCACGGTGACGGTCACGGCGCTCGGTGCGACCACCTCAGGTACCTTCACCCTCTTCATTACCGGTGCGCCGGGGATCATCGCCTACAACGACATTCAGGCGAGCAACCAGACCGCCATCACGCCGGTCATGGTCTCGCGCAGCAGCAACAACACCAGCGGAGCCGTCTCTACATGGGCCATCAGTCCAAATCTTCCAGCCGGACTCTCCTTCGGCTCCACCAACGGGAGCATCTGGGGCACGCCGACGCTCGAACGAGCGAAGACAACCTACACCGTATGGGCCAACAACACGGCTGGCTCATCATCAACCACCTTCAACATCACCATCGGTCCACAGCGCCCCGGTCCGTTTGAATACAACCCAGCGGATAACATCTGGACCAACAACACCGACGTTCACCTCGCACCGCAATTCTACGACCAAATGACTGGAAACGGCTCAACGTGGCAAGCCGCTGAGATCCGAAGTGGACCAGGTGGCAGCCAGCCCGGTCAGCGGATGAGCATTCTTGTTGGTGACACCGTGTATTTCGACGCCTATGACTCCGCCACAGGAATCGAATTGTACGCATATGACACCTCGAACCGCTCCCTTTGGCGAGTGACCGACATCCGAAGTGGTTCAGGCAGCAGTAACCCGGGAGACTGGTCGAGCATCCTCGTTGGTGAGACCCTGTACTTTTCTGCCGTCGATGGAAGCACCGGTCATGAATTGTGGGCCCACAACACCTCGAACGGAACCACATGGCAGGTGGCCAACATTCGCTCGGGCTCAAGCAACAGCAATCCAGGAAGCAACATGATGCACGTCGTCAACGGTGTACTGTACTTCAACGCGCATGACGGCAACAAAGGGATGGAACTTTGGAAGCACGACCCTTCGACCGCAACGACCTCACGTGTCTACGATATCAACGCCGGTTCGACCGGGAGTTCCACTGGAAAGTGGATGAACATGGTCGTTGGTGATGTGCTCTACTTTAGCGCCAACGATGGAAGTACAGGCCAAGAACTCTGGGCGTACAACACGTCCAACAGCAGCAATCCGTGGCGCGTGGCCGACATTTACAGTGGGGCCTCAGGAAGTGAGCCGGGCATGCACATGAATGTGCTTGTTGGCAGCACCATCTACTTCGACGCTGCCGCTACGGGTGGCAGAGAACTGTGGGCACACAACATCTCCAACCTGTCCACATGGCGGGTGGTGGACATTTACACCGGTTCAATGGGTAGCGACCCGGGCGACAGGATGGCGCTGCTCGTTGGCGACACGATCTATTTCGACGCCAACGATGGAAGCACGGGCGATGAATTGTGGGCGCATGACACCTCAAACCACTCCACCTGGCAAGTGGCCAACATCTACGGCGGTTCAACCGGCAGTAACCCGGGAGGATATTTGCAACTCATCGTCGCCGACACCATCTATTTCGACGCTGATGGGGGGAGTACGGGTAGAGAACTTTGGGCTCACAACACCTCCAACCACTCCACCTGGCTCGTTGTTGACATCAAGAGCGGTGGAGGTCACTCCACTCCTGGAGAACTTATGCAAGTCCTTGTTGGGGATACCATCTACTTCGACGCCAACGATGGAAGCACCGGTAAAGAAGTGTGGGCGCACGATACCTCCAACCGTTCGACGTGGCGGGTGGCTGATATTTACAGCGGTTCAACCGGTAGTAGCCCTGGATCTTGGATGGAAGTCTTTGTTGGCGATACGCTGTACTTCTCTGCTGATGACGGGATCGACGGTATCGAGTTGTGGGCGCACCGTCCGTCAACCATCGATTTCATCACGAACACCGGTGGCGCCGTCGCCTCNTGGGCCATCAGTGCCAGCCTGCCCAGCGGCGTCTCATTCGACACCACCAACGGAACCATCTACGGTACACCGACCGAATTGTGGACGAAAACCGCCTACACGGTCTGGGCCAACAACAGCGGTGGCTCAAGCGTCGCCTACCTCAACATCACCGTGGTTGACGATGTGCCGACCCTCTCGTATTCCCCAACCAGTCTCAACCTCACCAACAACACCGTCAGCTCCGNCCTGCCACTCGCACCAACGCTCACGGGACCCGGCGAAATCACTTCGTGGGCTGTCAATGCGAGTCTACCCGCCGGCTTGAATTTCGGCACCAGCAACGGGACCGTTTGGGGTGTTCCAACCGAACTCCAACTTAGCCCGGTGAACTACACGATTTGGGCGAACAACAGCGGTGGTTCGACCTCGGCCATCATCACCATCNCCGTCGTCGACCAGGTGCCAACCGTGGCCTATGCTCCTGCCAGCCTCAATTTGATGAACAACACGGCAAGCGGCGATTTACCTCTTGNGCCCACGCTCACGGGACCGGGTGAGTTCACCTCGTGGGCCATCAACGCCACCCTGCCAAGCGGCCTTTCCTTTGGGGCGAACAACGGGACGTTCTACGGCACGCCGGTCNAGTTGTGGACCACCACGGCGTACACGGTCTGGGCGAACAACAGCGGCGGTTCGACCGTCGCTTACCTCAACATCACGGTGGTCGACCAGCTCCCCACCATCNCCTATGTTCCGTCGGACCTCACGCTGACCAACAACACCGTCAGCCCTGACCTGCCACTGGACGCGACCTTGACCGGACCGGGTGACATCCTCTCGTGGGCCTTGAACAACACCTCTCTGCCTTCAGGCATCTCGTTTGGAACCAGCAACGGCACGTTCTACGGTACGCCGACCGAACTGTGGCCCACCGCGGCCTACATGGTCTGGGCGAACAACAGCGGCGGCTCAAGCGTGGCTTACCTCAACCTCACCGTGGTGGACCAACTGCCGACCCTCTCGTATTCGCTCACGGCGCTCAACCTGACCAACAACACCGTGAGCGCTGACCTCCCGCTCAACGCCACCCTGACGGGGCCGGGTGACATTCTCTCTTGGGCCATCAACGCCAGCCTTCCGAGCGGTCTGACCTTCGAGACAAGCAACGGAACGATTTGGGGGACACCGACCGAATTGTGGACCACCACGGCGTACACGGTTTACGCCAACAACAGCGGCGGCTCAAGCGTGGCTTACCTCAACCTCACCGTGGTGGACCAGGTCCCGATCCTCTCCTATTCGCCGACCACGCTTTCGTTGATCAACAACACCGCTCACGCCGACTTACCGCTTGTCCCAACCCTCTCAGGTCCCGGTGAAATCACCTCGTGGGCCGTCAATGTCAGTCTGCCAGCCGGCTTGAATTTCGGTACCAGCAACGGGACCGTCTGGGGCGTACCAACCGAACTCCAAATCAGCCCGGTGAACTACACGATTTGGGCCAACAACAGCGGCGGCTCGACCTCGGCCACCATCATCATCACCGTCGTCGACCAGGTGCCAACCGTGGCTTATGCCCCTGCCAGCCTCAATTTGACCAACAACACGGCGGGCGGCGACTTACCGCTTGCACCTACGCTCACGGGACCGGGCGAAATCACCTCGTGGGCCATCAACGCCAGCCTACCAAGCGGGCTTTTCTTCGGGGCGAACAACGGGACGTTCTACGGTACACCGACCGAATTGTGGACCACCACAGCGTANACGGTCTGGGCGAACAACAGCGGAGGCTCCACCGAGGCTTACCTCAACATCACGGTGGTNGACCAACTCCCTACCCTNACCTACACTCCTTCGGACCTCACGCTGACCAACAACACCGTCAGCCCTGANNTGCCGCTGAACGCCACNCTNACNGGACCGGGTGAAATCCTCTCGTGGGCCATCAACGCCAGCCTGCCAAGCGGTCTGACCTTCGAGGCGAGCAACGGCACCGTTTGGGGCACACCGACCGAATTGTGGACCACCACTGCCTACACGGTTTGGGCGAACAACACCGGTGGGTCCGCCGTGGCCTACCTCAACATCACGGTGGTCGACCAGCTTCCAACACTCGACTATGTGCCGGCCAACCTCACCCTCTACAACAACACGGCCAGTGTTGATTTGCCGCTGAACGCCACGCTCACCGGACCGGGTGAAATCACGTCGTGGGCGATTCATCCAGGATTGCCGACCGGCCTGACCTTTGAGACGAGCAACGGGACGATTTGGGGCGTCCCCACACAACGGCTGAACACCACGATGTTCACGGTTTGGGCCAACAACACAGGTGGTTCAAGCGAGGCTTATGTCAACATCACCGTGCTGCATCAAGAGCCGATGTTCACCTATCCATCCTACAACTTGACGCTGGTGAACAACACGGCGATGACACCGCTGACGGCCACCCTGATCGGCGGCGAGATCACCTCTTGGGAAATCGAGCCGAGTGCACCGACCGGCCTCACCCTCGGCGCGGTCAACGGCACCGTTTGGGGCACACCAACGGTGGTGCAAAACACGACGATGTACACCGTGTGGGCGAACAACTCGGGCGGTTCCTACGCTGTATTTGTCAACATCACCGTCTACGACCCCGCGGTTTCGCTGGATTACAACCCGGAGAACCTTACCCTGACGCGCAACGAGTCCATGACCGACCTCCATCCCATCTACACGGGCATCGTCGATAACTGGACCATCGTGCCGGCGCTTCCTGCCGGCCTGACCTTTACCGACGGCATCATCGCAGGAACACCCACGGTGAACATGACCCTCACCCTGTACACGGTCTGGGCCAACAATTCGGGCGGGTCGTCCAGTCACCAGCTTAACATCACCGTACTCGAACCAATCGCCACCCTCGATTACAACCCCGAGAACATGACGTTGGTCCGAGGCACCCAGATGACCGATATGGTACCAACCTTGTCCGGTGGTATGGTGGAACTTTGGTCCATCCATCCGATACTGCCTGCTGGGCTGCTCTTTGACAACGGTAGCGTTTCAGGAACGCCGACGGTGAACATGACGACCACGATGTTCACCGTGTGGGCCAACAACACGGGAGGAAGCGTATTCCACACCATCAACCTCACCGTGCTCGAGCCTTCAGGTGACTTGAGTTACAACCCAGAGAACCTCACCCTCACCCGAGGTGTTGCTATGATTGCGCTCTCGCCTACATACAGCGGTGGAGCGGTGGAGAACTGGTCCATCCACCCCACCCTACCGGCTGGCTTGAACTTCGCCAGCGGCGTCATTTCGGGGACACCGACGGTCAACATGACGCGCTCAATGTTCACGGTCTGGGCCAACAACTCCGGCGGCGTGGCCTCGGCCACCATCAACCTCACCGTTCTTGAGCCGATGGTTGACCTGCTCTATTCGCCTGACAACCTGACACTGATGCGCGGCACGACCATGACCAACCTTTACCCCAGCGTTTCGGGAGGCTCGGTTGAAACATGGGCCCTCGAGGGTATCTTACCCAACGGCCTCTCGTTTTCGCACGGTGTCTTCAGCGGTACACCGCTTGTGAACATGACCCAAACGCAGTACCTTGTCTATGCCAACACCACGGGCGGTAGCGCCGTGGCGTGGGTGAACATCACGGTGCTCGAACCTGCGGTCAACCTGTCGTACAACCCGTACAACCTCACGTTGATCCGCAACGAGACGATGACCACGCTCTCCCCCACCGTGAGCGGCGGAAGCGTTGGCAACTGGTCCATCACGCCTGCCCTCCCATCGGGTCTGAATTTCGCTGACGGTGTCATCTCCGGAACGCCTGAAGTCAACTTGACAACCACGATGTTCACGGTATGGGCCAACACCACGGGCGGGGCTTCTTCGACCACGGTCAACATCACCGTCCTCGAGCCCTTGGTGGACTTCATCTACAACCTCAACACCATCATTCTCACGCGAAACGAGACCATGGACGCCACTTCACCGGTGTTCGGCACGGACGCTATGACGGAGGAGTGGGGCATTTCGCCGGCGCTGCCCACCGGCCTCAACTTCACCAACGGTACGATTTCAGGTACACCGCTGGTCAACATGACGGCGACGGTGTTCACGGTCTATGCCAACAACTCCGGCGGTACAGCGGTGGCTTACCTGACCATCACCATCCTCGAACCGGTGGCCACGGTTGTCTACGTGCCAGAAAACATCACGTTGACACGGGGTGAAGACAACGCCAGCATCCTGCCGACCCTCGGCGGCGGCATGGTCGCTTCATGGTCCATTAGCCCCGAACTGCCGGAGGGGATGGTCTTTGCAAACGGCAGCATCACGGGTGTTCCCCTGGTCAACAGCACCAGAACGACCTACACCGTGTCGGCCCTCAACAGCGGCGGGATGGCCTTTGCCCTCCTCAACCTCACCGTGGTCGAGCCGGTTGCTCTTCTTGCATTCAATGAGGGCTTCTTGGGCACCCGGGGCGAGACCTTGTTCAACGCCACCGTCAACAACTCTGGCGGCATGGTTGCCTCATGGGAGATTGAACCAGCCCTGCCCGAGGGCGTGGGTCTGTGGGACGGTTGGCTTTATGGCACGCCGATGGTGAACCTGTCTGAAACGACGTTCACGATTTGGGCCAACAACAGCGGGGGCTCGGCCAACATCAGCTTCACGCTCGAGGTTATCGAACCGGTTGTCATCATCGACTACCCTGAACCCGAAGTGACGCTGATCAACGGTGTCTCGCGTGGGCGTATCATCCCGATCATCGACGGTGGTGTGCCCGAGAATTGGTCGATTGAACCGGCCTTGCCACCCGGCTTGAGTTTCGTTAACGGCGCCATCATCGGTGTCGCTACGACCAACTATTCCACAACCACCT
>NZEQ01000066.1 GCA_002689105.1 Verrucomicrobiales bacterium
CTTTCGTCCCACATTGCGCCTTGTTCATCGCACAACCGTTGGGCCGCCTTTCGACGAAGAGGAGCGCTCAAAGCCGTTTCGTGGAGCACATGATAGAGGGCGTGTTCGTCCAATTCGTCCATGAAACGCATCAGCCATTCGTTGGCTTGCTCGCTGTTGAGTGAGACCACCAGCGGGAGCAGTTCAGAAACATCTGAAGAGGCATCCAACCGACGTTCTGCCAACACCTCAACTGCTTCGTCCGACTTACCTTCTCGCAGGAGGGCGTTCAATCGCCACCATGTCAAACGGTCTCGACCTTCGTGAATGCCGGCTTGTTCAAGCAAGGCAAGCCCCGATTCGAGTTCGGCGGAGGAACAGGCTTCAGCATCCGATGGGGCGTGTTGCCATCCGAGCGTGCGACGAGCCACCGAAAGTGAATCTTCTCGGCTCAACGAGAGGAGGCTTGGCCAATCGTTGACGGTTCCTGCGGTGAGGCGTTCGAAATCCTCCAACGCCTCGGCCAAGTCGCCGTCAGCCTTCTCGCAGGCCTTTCTGGCAGCCTCGGGAACGTCGTAGCCCGCATGAAGCGCCAGCAGAACGCTGATGAAAGCCATGGAGCCATCAAGGCTGTCCAAGGGCGAGGTCAAATCCAAAGTTCGGCCCCCGGAGATTTGGCTGGTGGCCTTTTGCATGGCGACTTTGATGTCGGGGTCGTTCACGCCAGCGCTCGCAAGCTTGAGCACGGTGATGATGGCGTCGTTGTCCCGTGGGTCAATCCAAAAGAAATCCGTTCCCATCGTGGTGGTTTCTTTTGCTTTGACAACCTTGGCTTTGGGAAAGGCGAGGAATTGACCCAGGAGGGGCGTTTTTTCACCGATGGTGTGCCAAACGGGATGAACGCCCTCAACCATGCAGGTTTCCCGAAGCAGGTTTTCATGGCTGTTCCAAGCCTCGTCCCAGTTGTCTTCGTCCAGTTGCTTGTGGACCAAGAGCGTGGCCAACTGATAAGCCGTGGTGTAGGGCGAATCGTCGATGATCTCCTTCGGTTTGTGAAGCCATGACATGTGGGCTGGACCCGTTTGTCGACCAGAACGGCGCATCCGCCCACGGGGCCGATTCATGGTGGGGCGGCGCGGTGAGGCGTCCTCATCGTCCTCCGATGCAGGAGGTTCCTGTTCATGGGCTGCGATGACCAAATGCGCACGGAGGGGTTTGTCCAACATCTTCCAAGCAGATTCTCGGTTCATGATGGAGACGCGAACAGCACCCGACTTGGGTTTTGAAAACGCTGCCTTGAGACAGGTTTCCATGTACTGTTCGTCCAACCCTTCATCCCCTCACTTTCCCCCACGACGAGAGCCCTTTCAACCCACCGATGGGATGTTTTGCCCAAATGGAGGGCGAGAGGCATACTTCCATGAACCCGAGACCTTTCGTCCTCAATGGGTCTGTATGGAACTTGTCCCCACCGTTGTCTTGCTTTTGCACCCGCTTCTCGCGAGTGCTTTGGTGGTGTGGATGTGGTGGCAGTATGCTTGGCGGAAGAAGTCCTACGAACTCAAAGGCGAAGAGCGAGCGCTTCACTTGGCGCGCCACGAGACCAACGGAGAGCGGCTCCTTTGGGCAACGGGCGTGGTCATCCTCGTGGCGTTCCTTGCACGTGGGTTTAACGGATGGTACGCTGGGGAAAGCGTGGTGTCTTCGCTCGTTCCGCAATCCCTTCACGGTTTCATGGGCCCCGTTGGTTTCGGCCTCATGGTGTTCATGACGCGATTGGGAAAACAAGCTCGGGCGCAGCGACAAGCAGGTGAATCCTTTGCGGTCTCCAAACTCAAACACGGTCGAGCGGCTGACTTGATCATTTACTTGGTGTTCATTCACGCCTTTTTGGGCTTTATCTACACCTTTGACGTCCTGAGTTGATGGTGTCAAGAGCAGGACTTGGGAGAGAGTCCACCTCCAAAAAAGGTGATTTGGGCTACACTTGATGTTGGGTAATGAGACGCCGATTCAAATACACCTTTTTTTTGGCTCCCAATCATGGAAGGCGCCACGGACCCTGCGATGCTCAAAGACAGAGCCTTCTACAAACTCGGTTTGTTCATTCACGACCAAAAAAAGGCCATGATGGCGTTCGGCTTGGTCTCCTGTATTCTCATGACCGGCCTCATTGGAATGGGGGCGGATTGGGCCGAAGGCTTTGGCGAGGATGACGTTGAGTCTGTGAACGCAGGCCGCCTTATTTCCGACCGTTTCTCAAGCGAAGACGAGAGCAGTGGACCTTCGTTTCGGTACCTGGTATTCCACAGTGAACTAAACGACACCAGTGAGGCATGGCAAGAAGCGGTGCGGGCCGCCCTCGCTGATTTTGAAAATCATCCCGATGTGTCGATTGAATATTCCTGGGACGCTGAAGAAGTGGACCGCGAAGACGTGGTGGCGAGCGACGAAGACGGACAATACGCCCTCAACAAAGTCGTCTTCAACACCAACCGAAAAGAAGCCAAGTCCATCATGAACGACCTTCACGACAGCGTGGATTTGGAAGGTGGCTTTGACGGATGGATGACCGACGGAATCGCCGTTGACTGGACCTTTGACGACCGCATCAAAAACGACCTCATCAAAGCCGAATTGGTCTCTGGCCCTCTCTCCTTGTTGATTTTGGGCATCGTGTTCGGCTCCCTCATTGCCGCACTCCTCCCGGTGGGCGTGGGCGTCGGCACCGTTCTGGCCGCCATTGGCATGACGATTTGGTTGTCGAACGTGACCGATGTCACGGTCTATGCGACCAACATCATCTCGCTGATCGGCATCGGCGTCTCCATCGATTATTCCCTCTTCCTCGTCAATCGCTTCCGTGAGGAATTGGACCGAGGGCATGATGTGAGAACGGCAACGGCGATGAGTTGCGCCACCGCTGGGAAGGCCGTGTTTTACTCGGGCATCACGGTGGCCATCGGCTTGATGGGGATGCTGTTCTTCACCAACACCTCGCTTCCTTCCTTGGGCATCGGTGGCACCATTGCGGTGACCATCGCCATGGTCTATTCGACCATCGTATTGCCCGCCGTCATGGCTTGGCTCGGACCTCGGGTGAACAGTTTGAAAATTCCATACGCCCTTGATATGTCGGCCAGAGACGACGGTATGTGGGCCCGCATCGCCAAGAGCGTGATGGACCGCCCGTGGGCGGTGCTCATTCCGACGTTGGTCTTGCTCATTGGAGCAGGATTGCCCTTTGCCTACGCCGAATTCTCACTCTCCTCTTGGAAGGCGTTGCCGCCAGACGATGAATCACGACTCGGCATGGAACTCATCGACGAACAATGGCCCGACCAAGCGGCCAACTCAATTTTCCTCGTCATCGACACGGACGGTGCTGACCCGCTCAGCGAGGTGAACCTTCGAGCACAACATGCCTACTTGTCCGAACTTCTGGACGATGAGCGGGTGTCAGGAGGCATTGGTGTGGGCCTACCTTCGCCGGGCATGACGGCGGACGAAGTGGTGCAGTATTGGAACACCCCCGACGAATTCTTGACGGCAGAACAGGTTGCGATGCGAGAAAGCCTCCGCGGTGCCTTTGTTGGCAACGATGCCACGATGATTTCGCTGCAACTGGTCGGCGCCCAGACCAACGTGGATTCCCGTGAAGTGGTTGAAGATATCAGAAACGAACGGGACGCCTTCTTGGACGACCTTACGGGGGAAAACGACCGGCTTCTTGTTGCAGGATTTGCAGCCTACAACGCTGACAACCTCAAGGCCATCGCAGACAACCTCCCACGCGCCCTTGCGTTCATCCTCATCGCTACGACCTTCTTGATTTTCATGCAGGTCAAGTCCGTGGTCATCCCCATCAAGGCCATCGCCATGAACATCCTCTCCATTTCGGCCTCCTTCGGCATGTTGGTGTGGGTGTTCCAATGGGGCTACGGCGCCGAGTTACTCAATTTCACCCCGCAGCCCATCGATTCAGGGAACCCCGTCATCATGTTCTGCATCGTCTTCGGCTTGTCCATGGACTACGAAGTTCTGATGCTCTCTCGTATTCACGAGGAATGGGAACGCACGGGCGATAACACCCTTGCAGTGGCCAGTGGGTTGCAGAAAACCGGTGGTCTGATCACGGGGGCAGCAGCCATCATGGTCGTTGTTTTCAGTGCCTTTGGCCTCTCATCGGTCATCATTCTCAAGCAAATCGGCCTTGGACTGGCGTTGGCCATCTTCATCGATGCGACGTTGGTCAGGGCCCTGGTCGTCCCATCCACGATGCGTTTGATGGGGAAGTGGAACTGGTGGGCGCCGGCCTTCTTACGAGGTTCTGGATCGCCCTCTCCGGCCGCTTCTGAAACCAGCAACCACACTGCAACATCGGTCGAAAACGAGCAAGAATAACCCCCCTTTCCAGTGGAGAACCTTCAAATCAAGGCGACTTGACGGAAGGTCATGGCACGAGAGGCCCGTACGCTCAAGAAAGTCAACAAAGTGTTGGCCCGTGTTGAGAAGCACATTGACCAGACTCGGGACGCCCTCGAAGACCTTGAAATCGAATTTGAGGTGCTCAAAGCCACCGTCAAGCGGTTGAAGGCGGCATCGGTTCAAACCGAAGAGCCGGTCGAGGAAGTTGACGAGGAAATCGACATCGAGAACTCCTCGAACATCACGGTCACTCGAAAGTTCTGATTCAGAGCTTCAGGACAACGTCTCGGTTGGCCCACATCGACAGCCAATGCTCCATGTTCGCTTCGAGCCCCGGAGGTTGTATTCGACAGCCGCAAGCGTTGGCATGGCCGCCACCCGTGGGGTCCAACGAGGTGGCCATGCGGGAAAGATCGTACCGACCTTGTCCGTTGGGGAGGAACGAATTGGCGTAGAAACTGGCACCGAGTGGTGGGCGCTCTGGCGTCTCCAGGTGTCCGTCGGCATAACCGTGAACGATGCAGCAAGCATCGGCGGCATCGCCGACCCAAGCGGTGACCAAGTAGCCGTTGCTTCGAAGCGGGCTTTCATCCATTCGACATACGGCGAGGCGGTCATGCACCGTGGTGTTCTCTTCGACATGACGCTGGGCGGCGGACCGCTCTTCGGCGGCCTCACGACACCGGGCTTCCACGACAGGGTCAGCGAGCAGGGCCTCAAAGGAAGCGCCGTTGGACAGCAAATTCACCAAGTGCATCATGTAATTCGGGTCCCGCGAAGTGCAGGTTCGTGAAAGTTGTAACAAAGGGCCGTCCGCCAGAAATTCTTCTTTGCTGATGCCGCCCGAATCCAGCGCATCCACCACGGGCATCATGGGCGCCAAATGGTCCATGTCCGTGATGTTCGCAAGCAATTCATACGCCAAACGAGCCGCTGAAGGGGTGGCTTCCCAGTGTTGTGTGCCCCCATCGGCCTCGAATCTTGACGCTTCGTCATCGTTCGGCCGATTGGTCAAATGGTGGTCGACAAACCAACCACATGCAGGATGAAAGGGCAAATCCACCAGAACCGTTTCCCGACCGATTACATCGTCCACCAGTCCAGCCCGCAAGGCCGCTGCATGCGTAAAAACCACGCTAGCCTCGGGTCGGAAGGCCTTGAGAACGGCCGCACCAAACAAACCGTCCATGTCGGAATCGGCCACGATACGGCGATACTCGGGCACCTCTTCGACGCTCAACGGAACGATGCTCATGCATCACCGCCTTCCGCCCATGTCCATCAAGGTTGGGTGGTGTTCACCCGTTATGACCATGAATGAGAAGCGTTGAGGACCCCTACATGGAAACCTCTTGCGGGGTGGTGCTGGTCAATTACGGCACGGTGCTTTTGCTGCAATACCCCCAGGGGCACTGGGACCTGCCCAAGGGGCATGTCGAACCAAGTGACCCCGACCGGCACGCCACCATGCGACGGGAACTCGCCGAAGAAACCGGTATTCACGATGCGGTGGTGTTGGATGGTTTTGAAGAGCGGACCGAATACACCTTCCGCCACAAAGGGAAACGTCAGTCGAAAGAAGTCTACTGGTACATCGCCGAAACCGATGAAATGGAGGTCCAACTTTCNCANGAGCATCGGGGCTACCTTTGGNTGGATTGGGAGCAGGCGTTGGACACCATCACGCATGATGANACGAGANCTGTGGTTCGATTGGCGCAGCAATTCGTCCAGCTGCACGGAACNCAATAGGTTCACAGNGAGGAAAAATCCTCGTCNTTGGCTTGCATCTGTTTCACCCGATGAGCGACNCCNTTCTCGGCNGGTCGCTTGCCCAACGGCACCCAAAGCGCTTCTTCTTCGTTCAACATCGTGCTGACCCAGCGTCCCATGACAAATAACCAGTCGGAGAGTCGGTTCACGTAGACCTTCACCAGCGGACGAACCGAGTCCTCCCCTTCGTGGTCCTGAAGTTGCACGATGTCTCGCTCCAATCTACGCACGACCGTGCGAGCAACCTGCATGCAAGCCACCGGAGGGGAGCCTGCGGGAAGAATGAAACTCGTCAGTTCAGGAAGCGCCTCCAACCAAGCATCCATTTCAGCCATCAACACGTCTGTTTGGCCTTGAGAGAGGAGCACCATGTATTCAGGCAAGGTTTCTGGGGGACAGGCCAGTTCTGCACCGAGGTCAAACAATTCGTTTTGGACACGAACGATCGCTTCGTTTAGGACGGTTTGCACGCGCTGGACATTGGTTCGCTCTCCACCGTCTTCGTGGCGCGGGAGACGGTTGATTTCAGCCAGCACCATACCCAGCCAACTGTTGGCTTCATCGCAGGTTCCCACCACACTGAACCGGGGGTCGGATTTCTTGCGACGTGACCCGTCAACCAGCGAGGATTCGCCTTTGTCACCGCCGCCGGTGTACACCCGATTGATCTTGACCATGGACCGACCTCAGCCCTGCGACATCATGCCTCTATGAGGGGTTTGCGGGAAGGGAAACCCTCCTCCATTCGATAATACCACTCGATGTCGGCCTCACCAACCGCCCATGAAAACAGCGCCATGCGGCGGTCAACCACACCGTACCATTCCAAACGTCCCGGGTCCATGGAGACGATTCGGGCGCCGATGCTCTCCAAACGAGCCACGCTGGCTTGCCACTGGGTGACCAATTGTCCAAGGTGTTCAGCCACTTCCATCACGTGTGGATGGGTCATGGTGTACTGGTCGAGTAAGAGTTCAAGTTCATTGGTCAAATCATGCGCCTCGTCGCTCATAGCTTGCAGAACCATGAGCACGTTGCTGGCTTCTGGCAGCGATGCTCGAGCCTCCTCAATGGTGACCACAAGGGCACCGTCGGGCAGCGGATAAGGGAGCGCTGCCTCGGGAGAAAGTTCGTCCAACTCCATCGGTAGTCCCGAATAGAGAGGTTCATCGGAAGGTGTAGACACGGCTACTCCTTTACTTGACGATTCATCAACTCATCGGAAGATGAAAATGGAGAATCTGCATTTTTGGACGAAAAATCAACTTCCGACCTTCGCATTCACGCGGGAATGACCGGAGGTGTTGATTTGGGTTGGCGCGCCCTGCTGAGTTTGAGCCACCCCATGACCAGAAGGCCTCCCCACATGGCGAGTTCAAGGGCGATGATCAGGTAGTAAAACGGCCCGAGTGATTTGAGCATGGAGACCGCATCGTAGGGTAAACCGTGAATGGCCATGTACGCCGATTGGGAGAGCAAACTCGACGAGAACCACACGAGGACTGCGAACCAAAGGATGTTCCCTAATGGCCAGTCATCTGGGGCCTGTTGAATCCTTTTCATGTTACTACATCAACCTCGAGGGATATAAGTCCTCGTTTGTGATGTGCCGGTTTTCGCCGGAAAAGTGCAATTTCAACCCTCTTCCGTACTCGAAACTGGATTCAAGACGGTCAAATCGGCCCCCATATCGGCCAATGCAGTGTGGATGGCGCCGATCCATTCGGGGGCAACAGCAGCCTCTCCACCGGCGTCTTCGAACGCTTCCAACCACCGACGCGCCACCTTTGGCTGTTCGAGAAATACATGAATTCGATGAAGAGCGACATAGGCCATGGGATTGAGGTGTTCTTCATCGGCGTCCCAGCCTCGCTCAAAACAGGAAATGGCCCCGTGCGGCCCGTGGAGTTGGCGTCGTTGCAAAGCCACCATCCCCGCTTGGCTCCAGGCGAGGGGGAGGCGCCCAATGAGGAGGCCTCGGAACACCATCCACGTCTGGCCACCGGCCAAGAGAACGAGCAAAAGAAAACCCGCCCACTGCTCGAGGGTGTTGAGGTCAGGCCAGGTCAAAACCATCAGGCCGCCTGCGCCGGTGCAGAACACGAAGCCGGACATGGGGGCGATGAACACGTCCCGCCGGGTGCGGACCATGTGATGGACGCCGACCAAGACCCCGTAGCTTCCGAGGCCCAATACAACCGTGAGAAGAACGGTCAAGGACATCGGGCGAGGAGCGGATTCGCCCAAGGCAAGTAGCCCCGTGATGCTGGCGAGGACCCAACCAAATCGCCCAGAGATTTCCGGGAAAGGTTGGTGACGGCTCCCCGCAACCAAGGAGACGGACACAACCGTGAGCACGGCCAAAGCCAACCACTTTCCCGAAGTCTCGTCAAGAAACATCGTGTCCATGGTGGCCTCCTAAGCGCCGACCGATATCATGCTTTGTGATAACCTGAACCGCGTTGGAGTTCACTTGCCCTGTAGAGTTGCTCGACCAGCATGACCGCCGCCAGTTCGTGGGGGAAGGTCATCTCTGAAAGCGAGAGGCGTTCCAACCCGTCCAAGCCCCCATGAATCGGCCAGCCTTCAGCGGGCCCCAGGGCAAGATGGACGCTGTCGCTGCCCAATTGCCATGCCTCGTAGCGAGCGGCGAACGCTAANGACGATTCTTGCGCACCGGCTTCATCGAGCAAAATCAAACGCCCGCTCTTTGAGAGNAGACGTTCCACATACGTCGTCGCATCCAACTTCGAGGGGTGGTGTTCAACAGACACCCCGCGTCCTTTGAGGCGCTCCCCGTACATCTCGACGAGTTTCTTCATCGCTTTTTCTTTGGGAACACCGTGCGTGTGAACGGTCAGGCGGCCCATGCCCTCCTCTTGTGAACTCGCCTCTTGAATTCGTTGGCGGATGGACAAGACCATGAACCAACATGAACGACGGCACATCATGGGCTGGTGGCCGTTTGGAAAGAAGGCCAAACAAACCTCCAACAGCAACGACCCTATTTTGAAAGACACGCGGACGTGGTTGGCGGAATTGCGGGACGCCTGTGAGATGAATTTTGACCAACCAGAGGAAGCACGCCGNCAAATCCGATACATGCAGGTGGAGTGGAAAGAAGCCATGGACAGAGGCGACATGTCGCCCTCGCTTCGCGAAGGTTTGGAAGGACGCGCCTTTCGGTTGCTGAACTNCACCGACAAGGAATGGATGAACTGGTTGGATGACCTCAACTTTTGGAAGGCTGGATGGAAGCCCGGCCTGGATGAAGGGAACGAGGCTTGAAGAAGGTCATGCCCACAGGTGATTCCATGGGTCAAACCCCAACCTTGCACCTCCTCTACTCGTGCCCGTTCTGTTGGAAAGTGCGTGGCCTGCTNGAGCACCTCGGGGTGGAGACCGAACATGTGCCCGTGAACGGGATGCGCATCAAGAAAGAAGTGGCCTTCACGGGAGACTGGGGGAAAGTGCCGGTCTTCACCGATGAAGAAGGCCAACATCACGTTGATTCCACCCCCATTCTCCGCATCATCGATGAGAAGTACAACGGTGGAAAAATGGCCAATCAAGGCGACAAAGCCCGCCAAGACACGTGGATGGAATGGGTGGACACGCACATGTCCAAAGCCACCGTCCCCATCCTCTACGGCAGTCTTGGTTCAGCCCTGAAAACCACCACGCGCATCTCGAAGATCGAGAACTTCGGTTTCTTTTCCAAGCGCCTCTACGCTTGGGCTGGCTTCCCTATCATGTGGGGCATCATCGCCAAGAAACGCGTCAAGAAAGACGGTCGGAAACCCAAGCAACTCTGGCATGATTTGCTCACGGAATTCACCGANGCCCACGAGCAACGGCCCTTCTTCGGAGGCGATTCACCGGANCTGGTGGACTTCGCAGCGTTTGGTTATGTGCGGTCGATTTCNCCTTATCCACAATTCGAACAACTCGCCGACCACGCNAACGGTATGGCGTGGTACAAGCGCATGGAAGCATCGTTGAATTGAGGGGTTGACGTGAGCATCAGCCTCTGCGGTCTCGAATTCGTTGCGGTGAACGAAGCCACCACNNTCCTTGGNACCACGAAAGGCGGCTGGGTNTACGCCGGTCAACGACCGTGCTACGAAGCCAANACACCGAACTTCTACGTCTTGCCTTCACCCCTCACCGAGGAAGAGGTGGCCAACGCCATGGGGGTCAAAGCAGAAGGANCGTCCTCTCAACAACCAACCGAAGCCCTCACATCGAGCGAATTAGCGGAATTGGCTGACCACATGATGAACACGCCTGAATTCGACGAGGCGACCAAAAACCTGGACGGCGCATGGGAACTACGCGCCCTCACACAAGCCGAATGGCAGGCCGCTCGAGACCAGCGCGTCTTAACCCTCCAAAACGGATTCACGGAACGCTTGGCGGATGCACCGTCCTCCAACAATCGAGGGGCGATGATGGACGGCCGCCCTCGACCCAACGAACTCCTCGGACCTGCATCAACACAGAAAGCTGCCATCGCCGTCCACCCCCGAAACGAGACCATCACCGCCATCACCAGCGTACCGTTTGACCGACCACTCCCCAAGGTCGTGGCCAGGTTGGCCCTCACACCGGTACGCACGAGCGAACCCAAGCGCGTTCCTGAGCACACCGACCGATGGAAGAACGTGCGGTCAGAACTCCTGTGGACGACCGTATTGGGCATCGTACCTTCCTTCCTTATTCCGGTCCTCAGAGGTATGGGCGACTACGCGACNGAGGGATGGGTGAACCTCCTGTTTGGAGGCCTGTGCGCCGGATTCTTCACCGGAGCCATCTGGCGACCACGTCGGCCTGTTCTCCGTTACGATGATGTCGAGTCTTCGTCGATGAGCGTCGCCCAATAAGTGTCCTTTCGAATGGCATCAGCCGTACAAATCGTGGCCATGTTCACGATGTGGCGCACACCGTCTTGGCGAGCGACCAATTGCACAGGGTGAGCCATGCCTTCGAGGATAGGCCCCGTCATCTCTGCGTCGCCAAGTTCCTCAAGGAGTTTGTAGGCGATGTTGGCCGACGCCAGGTTGGGCAGAATCAGCACGTTGGCCGGGCCAACGAGTTTCATGAACGGGTATTCTTCCTGAATCGATGGATTGAGGGCGGTGTCGCTTTGCATCGGCCCGTCAATCATCAAGGTCGGGTCCAGCGTCCTGGCCATGATGACCGCTTCTTCAATGCGTTCGGAGCGCTGAGCACGCGTGGAGCCGAAATTGGAGAACGACAGCATGGCGACACGGGGCGCCACGCCGAACCGGCGGGCCACCTTGGCGGTTTGAACGGCAATTTCAGCCAGCGTCCGGCTGTCAGGATAGACGTTCACCGTGGCGTCAGCGAGGAAAATCGTTCGTCCTTTGATGTTCATCATGTAACATCCGATGACACAGTGGGCATCGTCGGCCTTGCCAATGAGTTCGAGTGTTGGCTTGAGGACGTCAGCATAATTTCGGCTGACCCCACCAACGAAGCCGTCTGCATCGCCTGCGTGAACCATCTGGGCAGCAAAGTAGGGTCGGCTTTTGAGCAGACGAGCAGCGTCTGGCCACGTGGTGCCTTTTCGCTGTCGCCGCTTGAAGAAAGCGTTGGCATACTCCGTTTTCCGACGCTCGTCGTAGCGAGGGTCGAAGGCTTCGTATTCGAAATTCAAACCCAAATCCTCCACCATTCGGTCGATGCGATCAACTGGACCCAACAGGATGGGGTGGCAGATGTTTTGCTCCACCAGTTGAGCAGCTGCGCGAAGCACGGGTTCTTTGTCGCCTTCGGGGAACACAATCCGTTTCCCTTTGCCTTTGACCTGGTTGATCATCTGGCGCATGACCGAATACGATTCACCCAAACGGGCCTCAAGTTCCTCTCTGTAGCGGTCGATGCTGAATTCCTCGGCCGAAACACCGGCAATGCCCTCGTCGATGGCGGCCTGCGCAACTGCGGCGGCCTCCCAAAGGAGCACCCGTCGGTCGAAGGGTTTGGGGATGATGTACTCGGGACCGTATTGCATGACCACGCCGTCGTAGGCGGCCGAGATGTAATCCGGTACAGGTTCTTTGGCAAGGGCCGCGAGAGCTTTGGTNGCGGCCATCTTCATGTTCTGCGTGATGTCTCGTGCTCGGACATCAAGAGCGCCTCGGAAAATGTACGGGAAACCGAGGACGTTGTTCACCTGATTGGGGTAGTCGGAGCGTCCCGTGGCGATGATGGCGTCTTTTCGCACTTGAAGAACCTCTTCGGGGAGGATTTCAGGTGTTGGGTTNGCCAAGGCGAAGATGATNGGTTTCTCCGCCATGCTGGCCACCATGTCCTTGGTGACCAAGCCGCCTCGAGACAGGCCCAACATGACGTCGGCACCCTTCAGAGCGTCCGCCAAGTCACCAGCGGGTCGGTCTTGTGCAAAGGGCGCTTTGTATTCGTTCAATTCACCCGCATCCAAACGAGCCTTGGTGATGATGCCTTGGCTGTCGACCAGCGTGATGTTGTCCATGCTCACACCCACGGCAACGTAGTGATTCGCACAGGCGATGGCCGATGCGCCGGCGCCGATGACGACCACCGAGAGGTCGGCGAGCGCCTTGCCTTGGAGTTCGGCGGCGTTGAGGAGGGCCGCTGCGGAGATGATGGCCGTGCCGTGCTGGTCGTCGTGCATGACCGGAATGTCGGTCGCTTCAGCGATGCGGCGTTCGATTTCAAAGCACTCAGGGGCTTTGATGTCCTCGAGGTTGATGCCCCCGAAGGTTTTGGAAATGTTCACGACGGTGTTGATGAATTCCTCGGGGTCTTCGGTGTCCACTTCGATGTCAAACACATCAATACCGGCGAAGGTCTTGAGCAGCAACCCCTTGCCTTCCATGACGGGTTTGCTGGCCANAGCNCCGATGTTNCCCAAGCCGAGCACGGCCGTGCCGTTGGAAATCACGGCNACCAAGTTGCCTTTGGAAGTGTAGCGATAAGCGTCTTCNGGTCGCTTCTCAATCTCCAAACANGGATAGGCCACNCCGGGGGAATACGCCAAACTCAACTCGTGAGCGGTNGAATGAGGTTTGGTNGGNACNACCTTGATTTTCCCTTGCGGTTCAGCCTCGTGATACTCAAGCGCTTCTTTGCGCAGCATCCGGTCTTTTTTGCTCATGGACATGGGCTTCCCCAAAAAAAGGGCGAGAAGGCAGGGTTTGATTGTTGTGCGAAGTTGAAACGGTCGTGATGCTGTTTCAGCACGTCAACGCCGTGCGAGCACGTATGGTTGTGTTCATTGGAGTTGGTCGAGATATTGCTTGATTCGCTTCAGAAAATAGGTGTTTTTGGCGGTGTCNGATGATGCGGCAGTGGTGCCGTCCATCCTTTTGACGACCAACCAATATTCTGTTTCCGATTCTGTATCATCGTGGTCGGCCGAATGGTGCCCACTGGAATATGTCGTTTCGGACTGAATGANGATTTGATCGCCAGGCTCAGATGTGTAAGCAAACATGGTGCTTCGTTCGTCGCTGTTTCGAATACCTTTGAACACCTCCACGCGCCGCTCATCCTGACTCCACGAAATGATCGCAGTTTTCCGATACTGAAAGTAGCCATACCAGGGGAGAACAATGGCGACAAAGCCGAAGCCGATCAGTTCGGGGCTGAATTCAACGCCGTCGCTGAGGGCTTCAGAAACGAGTGAGATGGCGATGATAACAAAGAGAAGAATTCCACCGACCATCGTCAGTGGAGAGCCGTAAATGATGTGCTCGGTTTGTGAAGAGGACTGAGGGGGTGTAGAATGGGTGCTATCAGGAGCGTTGCTGGCGCTGTCGTCTCCTCCTTCGTCTGCGGTCCAAGATGCTTCGTCCATGGTTGAAAAGAAGGGCTGCTGGAGGAAAAGATTCCCCCGATATTCTCATGTTCTGGGTTGGATTTTCGTTGAGCATTGTACAGACAGCGAAGGCTTCCTTTCAAATAAGTGGAAAATGCACCTCGACCCATGAAACTCGGCCATCAAGGTGACCGTCTTGGCGCTCGTCGCCAACGAGCCCTTTCCATGGTCTTCCTGATGGTCCTCATGTCAATGGGNCCACTCCTCACAACCCCGGTCGTTTCAGCACACGCTGAACCAAGCGGCGTCACATGGCCACTGGAAGGAAGTAATGACACGGGCTGGGTCACCTTGGACGCGCTCGGCGCCGTCCCAGAAACCGGTCAACGAGCGAGTGCCGATTGGGATTTGGCGTTCGCACCCGGTGCTGAATTGTCCAACGTCACGCTGGAAATTCGCGCCAGCGGAGAAAACGGGATGACCATCCAAGAGCCGCAACTCGTCATCGACGGACTGGGGACCTCCCTGCTTGACTGGAGAGGCCTTGGTGTCCTTGGAGAAGCCAATGCCTTCACCACAGGTGAAACCTACGCCGGCCGCCTCAACCCCAACAGCAATTCAGGAGCGGGTTGGGATTTGCCATCGGACGCCGAAATCACCAAGATGGTCATTGAGGCGCTCTCGCCAGCCGACCCCTTGGTGTCGCTCACGCCTTTTGATTTTGAAGTTCGCAGTCAGGCCGTCAACCCGGAAACGGGCTTGCTTTACCTCGCCGTAAACGATCAACTTCTCGTGCTCAACGCCAACAACAACCCCCCGGTGATCGATGTTTACGATTACGAAAACGAAGGCGGTGTTCTTGACACGGTCATGGACAGCAGCAGTGGCGTCCTTCACCTCTTGATGGGCGATGGCACGTTCCGCGCCCTCCAGACCGCCGACAGCAGCTTCATCACGCCGCTGGCGGATGGTGATTTTGAACAGTTCCTCATGACCAGCGCAGGCGAAGTCTTTGCGGCCAATCAACAGGGGCTTTCAGAATGGAACGGAGCAGCATGGAGTGTCGTTTCAAGTATCGCAACCACCGAAGGTGCACAGCCCCTCGCCATGATCGAAGTTGGTGGCGTGGTCTATGCTGCGTTTGACGGCGTTGGTGTCCTCAGATACAACGCCAACACAGGAAGTTCCCTTGCTGCGTGGAGTTCGGCCAACAACCTTCACTCCGACACCGTCACGCACATGGCCACATCCGGAAATCAACTTCTCCTAGGCTCCCCTGACAACGGACTTGCACGGTTTGACTACGTGGCCGGCTTTTGGTTGTCTACATGGAACTCAGGGAATTGGCTCGCCAGCGATTTCATTGCAGGCCTTGCTCGTGTTGGCCCCACACTCTTCATCCTCAACGGCGATTCATTGCACACATACAACACGACCAACGGGGTCTTCTCCACAACCTACGCCCTCACGACGCTTGGACTCGCTGACGATGGCGCATCGCTTCTTCACTGGCCATCAAACGGCCTTGCTTCACCCGCTGTCGAGGCCCTTTTGGTTGACGATGGAAGCGGGAACTTGATCCATCTCTCACCCAACCAAGTCCCGTTCATCGAAGGAAACATGCTGCTGGCCAGCGCACCATCAACCGATGACTTGACAGCGCTTGTTGAACTTGACAACATGCTCTACGTGGGTACAGCCGACAACTCGATGAAACTCTTGCGGTACGACATCGCCCAGTCAGCGTGGATGGCCCCGTGGACGCTCAGCGATAACGTGCTGGACATGGTGGTTGGCCCAAGCGCACAACAAGGCACCTCCTCGTTGTTCGTGGCCATGGAAGGCACCCCATCGGTGGTTGAGATTGACACCAATGGCAACACCATCCAATCCTACGACGGAACATCCGGATGCTATCCCTCTTCCACCACGGTTCTCGATGTTGCGGTGAATGCGGACAGCGTTGTGTTTTCCTTGGAGAGCGGTGTCTTCGTCCACTTTGACCGTGCCACTGCTGGTTGCACCGCTTATGACACAACGAACGGCTTGCCTACATCCTTCGTTGGGGACGTTGCGCTGTTTGACACCACCGCTTACATGGCCACGGAAAACAAAGGTCTGCTCCGCTATGACATCACCAACGACACGTGGCTCGAACCCTGGGGCTCCACCGGCATCAACGGCGTCAACAACGCACCGGTCGCCATGGTCGGCGACATCCTCCACCTCGGCTTGCAGGGCTACGGCGTGGTGCGTAAAGACCTCAGCACAGGGGAAATTCTCTCACCCTTGACCGCTGGAAACCGAGGCGGTCTGCTCCCTTCCGACCAAATTTACGCTTTGGATACAGACGGGGCCAACCTCTACATCGGTACGCAGCAGGGCGCCCGTAAATGGGACGGCAACCAAATGACCAGTTTCGGCCAAGGTTCATCATGGCAAACGCGCCCTCAGCAATTCTTTGACTTCGCTGTTGAAGCCAGCATCAGCGGTGGCAGCCTCTACGCAGGTACAAACATCGGCGTCTGCAAATACAGCATCGCCACCATGGGCATCAACGACTGCCAGAACGTCTACGACGGTATGCCCAACTGGGCCACTTACAGCGTGGGATACGATAGCAACTACGTCTACGGCGGCACCACCTCAGGCGTGGGCCTTATCACGAAATCCAACTTCCAACACGATTACAACTGGGGCCAAGACACTCAAACGGGCAACGCCGTGGTGGAAGTCATGGGCAACACCGCCTACATTGGAACGGAAGGTTTGGGTGTGCTGCGCTACGACATCGCCAACAATCAGTGGCTCACGCCGTTCACCGAAGACAACGGTGTGCTCGACGGTGGGAACGACGATGTCACGGGACTGGTAGCGGATATTCGGCCCAACCTTCTGTGGGTTGGCGGTGATGACGGGTTCCAACTCATTAACGTCACAACCGGGGGCGAGGCTTACGACATTGAGCGTTCAAGCAGCCTGTACAACGCCGCCAGCGCACCCCACGACATGCTGATTCACAACAACATCCTCTACTACCACGCCAGAACCACAAGCGATGAAGTCAGCCGACTTGACGTCGCTAATTTGACCGCTCTCAGCAATCTTGACATCGGCGCCCAAGTCGGTGAGAACGGTGGTGATATCGTGAATATGGAAATGTCAGGCGATACGCTCATGGTCAGCGTCGTATCTGGCCAATGGTGGAACTCGGACGGCTCCGGTGGCATCGCCCGATGGAACACCACCACCTCTTCATGGGAGGCCAACATCTTGCCAACCGGTTCCATCGACCGCGTCACTGCGTACGAATCCTCCAACGGCAACACGTGGGTCTCATGGGGCGAATTGAAACTGGAACTTTACGACAGCAACCAAAACCTCGTGAACGCATGGACGAACTTTGAATTCCCCATCCGGGGCATCGTTGAGCACAACGGAGAGACCTTGTTCGCCACTGAAGACGGTGTTGCGCGCTACAACGAGATCACGAACACATGGAACACCACATGGGATGCCGGGAACGGCCTACCAAGCAACGCCGGAGACATCTTCTACGAACTCTGGACCGACGGTACGCATTTGGTGGTCGGTGGAGCAGACTTCAACCGCTTCGGTCAGTTCGAGGAGGGTATCATCTCTCACCGCAACGGCGCCGGTGCATGGACTTCCTACCCCGCTGATTCCTACACCAACATCCCCAATGGCTATCCGATTTCAATGGAGATGTGCGGTGGCGTGCTCAACATCGCCATGTACAACAACAACGGAGGGATCGCCCGCCTTGATTTGCAAAATGCCACGGTCAATTCAGGCCTTGACAGCAGCCAACTCGACGGAACCGCCCCCGCCTCGGTCACCTGCGACA
The DNA here is from genome assembly GCA_002689105.1 of Verrucomicrobiales bacterium. GTDB lineage: Archaea > Thermoplasmatota > Poseidoniia > Poseidoniales > Poseidoniaceae > Poseidonia. Next base: position 17,871 of record NZEQ01000066.1, read on the forward strand.
ACCAAGACACCCTCTACATCGGCTACTACAACGACAACCAACCCATCAGCCGCTACAGCTACGCCACCTCGGCCTTCCTCTCCAGCCTCACCACCTCGAGCCACAACCTGCCCAGCGACCGGGTGTGGTACGACGCCATGTCGCATTCGGGCACACAACTCATCGTCGGTCATGCCGTTGGAAACTTCGGCTCAAACCTCATTGCAGGAGGGTACTCGACTTTGGTGGCCAGCGGTGCCACCGCTCTGCAGGCGCAGATTCAAGGCGCAGGTTCACCCGTGACTTCCCTGCAGTGGCTCACCGGTTCCTCGGAATGGTTGATTGGCCGTGCAGGTGGCTCCTCCGGCTACAGCGAAGTCGCCACCCTCTCATCTTCGGGACGGCAAACGGTCGTGGACCTTCCTGGCCTTGTCAGCGGGCAAGTGTCCACGATGGTGGCCAACGCCACGCATTTGTGGGCTTCGACGGGAACATCCGCCACCACAGGAAACTTCGGTGGCACTGGAACCGGCTTGCTCCAAGGCACCTTCCTGCCCAACGGAACGATTGAATGGCAATACGGCTGGACCCTCCCTGGCAACACGGTGGCCAGCGACCTTCATCTTCACGGGACGGATTTGTACATCGCTTCATCCCCTGGTGGCATGCTCAAACT